>DASXWF010001242.1:0-8149 GCA_036503835.1 Polyangiaceae bacterium
CAGATCAAGGCGGTCATCGTCAACGGCGGGGCCGCGGTCGGCAAGAGCCCGATCATGCCCGCGAGCCCGGATCTGATGGCGAAGCCGGAGGTCGTCGAAGAGTTGATGAAGATCGTGCGCGGCTTCAAGCCGTCGTGAGCCGTGGCACGTTCGAAGTGAGCTCTAGCGCGAACGCCGCTCGAGGCTCAGGTACGACGCCAGGATGCGGCGGGTGCCGTGCACGCCGAAGCGCGCCACGATCATGGGCGCGGCGCCGTGCTCGACGCCTTCCACGATGCCGACGCCGTAGCGCGCGTGCCGCACCCGATCGCCGGGACGCACGTCGCTGCCCTCCTCGTCGCCCGCGGGCTCCTCGTCGCGTTCGACGACGCGCGTGCCGGGGCTGAGCGACGGCTTGCGCGCGTAGCTCTCGCGCCCGTAGCTCCCGTAACCCTCGGACTGCGCGCGCCCGTAGCCGTAACCGCCGCCGCCGCCGCTGCGAAAGCCGGTGAAACGCCCGCCGCCGAGCGAGCGCGGCGCGCCTTCGGCGAGCGTGCCGGGTGCGTTCTCCTGCCGCATCGCGTCCTCCGGGATGTCGGCGAGGAAGCGGCTCGGCTCGAGGTAACGCGTCGTGCCGAACAGCGAGCGCATCATCGCGTGCGTGATCGTGAGGTGCCTGCGCGCGCGCGTGATGGCCACGTAGGCGAGCCGCCGTTCCTCGTCGAGCTCCTCGGGCTCGCGGCCGCTCACGCCGCGATACGGAAAAATCTCCTCTTCCATGCCCGTCAGGAACACCGCTTCGAACTCGAGCCCCTTCGCGGTGTGCACCGTCATCAGCGAGACCTTGGGCGCGTCTTCGAGCGAGTCCACCGCCGCGGCGAGCGTGATGCGCTCGAGCCAGCCCGCGAGCGTCGCGGGTTCGCCCTGTTCGGTCGTTTCCTCCTCGTAGTCGGAGATGGCGCCGATCAACTCTTCGAGGTTTCCGAGCCGGGCGTCGGCCTCGGCGTCGTCCGCCTCCACCAGCGTCTTCTTGTAGCCGGTCTCCTCGAGCACGCGCTCCGCGAGCTCGCTCGGCGTCGTCGTCTCGACCGCCTTGCGGAAGCCCTCCATCATGGCGTGGAACGCCTCGAGCTTCTTCTTCGCGGCCGAGGGAATGTCGCCCGTCCGCACGGCGGTCGCGATGGCCTGATACAGGCTCTGCGTGTTCTCGGCGGCGATGTCCTTCAAACGGTCGACCGTCTTGTCGCCGATGCCGCGCGTGGGGACGTTGATGATGCGCTCGAGATCCGCGTCGCTCGCGGGGTTCAGGGCGAGCCGCAGGTAGGCGACGAGATTCTTCACCTCGGCGCGCTCGAAGAAGCGCATGCCGCCGATCACCTGGTACGGCACGTTCCCCGCGCGCAGGGCCTCTTCCAGCGTTCGGGACTGGGCGTGAACGCGGTAAAAGATCGCGATGTGATCGGGCGTGACCCCGCGCGCGCCGAGCCGCTTCACCGCGTTCACGATGTCGGAGGCCTCTTCGCGCTCGTCGCGGACCGCGCGCACCAGCACCTTGTCGCCGGGGTCCGAAGCGGTCCAGAGCTTCTTGTCGACGCGCTCGTCGGCCTTCTCGATCACGCCCAGCGCCGCCGCGACGATGTTCCCGGTCGAGCGGTAATTCTGCTCGAGCTTCACGACGGTCGCGTCGGGAAAGTCGCGTTGAAAGCTGCGGATCAGCCGCACGTCCGCGCCGCGCCAGCGGTAGATCGACTGGTCGTCGTCGCCCACGACGCACAGGTTCCGCGTGCGCGCCGAGAGCGCGCGCACGATGCGGTACTGGACGAGGTTCGTGTCCTGAAACTCGTCGACCAGCACGTGCGAGAAGCGATTGCGGAGCTCGTCCGAAGGCACGCTGTTCTCCTCCTCCACCACCTTGAGCATGTGGAGGAGGAGGTCGTCGAAATCGACCGCGTTCGCGCGGAGCAGCGCGTTCTGGTAGCCTTCGTAGGCTTGGCGGGCGGTGGCGGTGAGCTCGCTCTTCGGGTCGTTCGGGTAGCGGCCCTCGCGTTTTTCTCGGCTTACGAGCGAAAGCACGAGCTTCGGCGGCAGCGCCTCGTCGTCGATGCCGAGGTCGCGGAGGGCGCGCGTCATCACGGCCTTCTGATCCGAGTCGTCGTAAATGACGAAGTTCTTGTCGAGCCCGACGCTCGGGTGATAGCGGCGCAGCAGGCGCGAGCACACGGAATGGAAGGTTCCGATCCACAGATCGCGCACCACCTCGGCACCGGCGAGCGTGGTCAGGCGCTCGCGCATCTCGCCCGCCGCCTTGTTGGTGAAGGTCACGGCGAGGATCCGGAACGGCGGCACCTGGTGCGTCGCGAGCAGGTTCGCCACGCGGTAGGTGATGGCGCGCGTCTTGCCGCTGCCGGCGCCGGCGAAGACCAGCAGCGGGCCGTGGCCGTGCACGACGGCGAGGCGCTGCGGCTCGTTCAGGCCGTCGGGGCCGCGCGCCGGTTCCGGGGGAGCGACTTTGGCGGGCGGCGTGCCGAAGTTCAGGGGGAGCGTCACCGCGGGAGCATAACTCGCTCTTGCGCGCTCCGCTCCGGGCGACGAACCTAAGGCGCTGGGCTCGGCCCAAGGCCGCCATGACGAAAGCGGACTCCCGCCAACCGCCTTCCCGCGCGCTCCGCTCCGGCGCCCGCGTGCGCCTCGATACGTCCGGCGCCATCGTGCCCCCGGGGTGCGCATGTTGTGGAGAACCGGCGGCGCGCAGCGAGCCCATCCGCTCGCCCGACGGCCGCTCCGAGCTCATCATCGGGTATTGCGACGACTGCGCGAGCCACATCGGCGCCGAACGGACGCGCAAGCTCGGCGGCGGCATCGCGGCGGCCCTCGTGGGCGTCGGGCTCGCGTTCGCGCTGCCGCTCGGTTCGCGCCTGCTGCCGGCGCCCGCCCTCGCCGGCATCGTCCTCATCGGAGCGCTCGTTCCGATCGGAATCGTCGCGCTCTGGCCGCGCCGTCCGGGTCGGGGCCACGCCGCGGAAGGACCGGCCGTGCGCTTCCTCGGCGAGAGCGAGCTGCTAGCGGCCAACGACCGCTGGGCCACGGAGCTCGCGCGCCTGAACGGCGGCACCCAGTCGCGCGCCACGTTCCGCGAGCGCCGCGTCTCGCTCGGGATGCTCCCGGGGCCCGTCCTCGCGCCGCCGCTCGCGCTGCTCGCGCTCGGCACCACCTCGCCCGTCGTGCGCGTGCTCAATCTCGGCAACGACCGCGTCGGCGTCGAGGTCGACGGCAAGCTCGTCGCGGACGTCGACCCGACCAGCATCGAAAGCCCGTCCGCCGGCGTGGAGGTTCGGATTCCGGTGGGCCGCCACGAGCTCGTCGCGCGCGCGCCGGACGGCACGGTCGTCGAGCGCGCGAATGTCACGATCCAGAGCGGTCGCGCTCACCTCTTCGCGCCGGGCAGCGCCGGCTACTGCTTCTGGCTCGAGACCGCGGCGTACGGCCGTTCCAAGAGCCTGACGCTCACGCGCGAGCCTCTTTCGGGCACGACCCACTTCTGGTCGCTCCCGGACGGGCTGGGCGGCTGGTTCCATCCCGCGCCCGAGTCCGCCCTTGCTGAACTGCGGCTCACGGGCGGAATGGTCACGGTGCTGCGGCAAGCACCCTGCGACTTGACTCCTTAGAGTGTACGCCTTTGTGCGTACGCCTCGCAGCGTACGGCTCCGGCCGCTTCGCCGGTTGGCAAGCGGAAACGCGTGGTTATACTGCGCGTCCTCATGGCAGAAGAGCATTCCGAGGAGGCCGCGGGCGCACCCCAGCCGAACGGCGCCGCCGGCGCAACGGATCCGGCATCCGGAGACGCAGCAGGGGCAGACGCCGCTCCGCCTCCCGATCCCCTCACGCAGGCTCAGGCCGAGGCAGCGCGGTTAAAGGATCAACTATTGCGCCTCGCGGCCGATTTCGACAACTTCAAGAAGCGCTCGCGCCGTGAAATGAGTGACGTTTCGAAGCTCGCTCGCGAGGACGTGCTCCGCGACCTCTTGCCCGTCTTCGACAACCTCGAACGCGCGACGGCGCACGCGGCGAGCGCCACCGACTTGAAGGCGCTGACCGACGGCATCGGCATGGTGATGCGGCAGTTCGTGGACACCCTCGGCAAGCTCGGCATCGAGCGCATCGAGTCGCTCGGCAAGCCCTTCGACCCGGCCGTTCACGAAGCCGTCCAGCACCTCGAGACCGCGGACTACCAGCCCGGGTCGGTCGCTCTGGAGCTTCAAGCCGGCTACCGCAACGCCGATCGGGTGATTCGGCCGGCGATGGTCGTGGTCGCGAAGGCACCGCCGAGCGCCTGAGCCAACCTGGGAAGCTGATGGGGAGAATCATCGGAATCGATCTCGGCACGACGAACTCGTGCGTCGCCGTCGTCGAGGGCACGACCGCTTCCGGGCAGCCGGAAGTGAAGGTGATTCCGAACGCGGAAGGCGCCCGCACCACGCCGTCGGTGGTCGGGTTCGCGTCTTCCGGTGAACGCCACGTCGGGCAGGTCGCCAAGCGCCAGGCCACCACGAATCCGCTCCACACCGTCTACTCCGTCAAGCGCTTGATGGGGCAGCAGTTCGAGTCTCCCGCGGCCAAGCGCCAGGCGAGCGCGGTGCCCTACGCCGTCGTCGCCCACGAAAACGGGGACGCCTGGGTCTCGGCACAGGGCAAGGCCATCTCCCCGCCCGAGGTCTCGAGTCACATCCTCGTGACCATGCGGGAAATCGCCGAAACCTACCTGGGCGAAAAAGTCACCGAAGCCGTCGTCACGGTGCCCGCCTACTTCGACGACGCCCAGCGCCAGGCGACCAAGGACGCAGGGCGCATCGCCGGCCTCGAAGTCAAACGCATCCTCAACGAACCGACGGCCGCGGCGCTCGCCTACGGCCTCGACAAGACGACGCAAGAAGTCATCGCCGTCTACGATCTCGGCGGCGGCACCTTCGACATCTCGGTCCTCGAGCTCGCGGGCGGCGTCTTCAGCGTCAAAGCGACCGGCGGCGACACCCACCTCGGCGGTGAAGACTTCGACCAGCGCATCATCGACAAACTCGCCGAAGAATTCTCGGCCGCCCACGGCATCGACCTGCGCAAGGACCGCATGTCCCTGCAGCGCCTCAAGGAAGCGGCGGAGAAAGCCAAGCACGAGCTCTCGTCGTCCCTCGACACGCAGATCAACGTTCCCTTCATCACGAGCGGCGCTGCCGGCCCCCTCCACCTCGAGCGGACCCTGAAGCGCAGCGAGCTCGAAATCGTCACCGCCGAGCTCATCGCCCGCACCATCGACTCGTGCCGCGCCGTCCTCGCCGACGCCAAGCTCACCCCCGAAAAAATCGGGCAGGTCGTGCTGGTCGGCGGCATGACCCGCATGCCCGCCGTCCAGAGGGCGGTGAAGGAATTCTTCGGTCGCGATCCCAACAAGGGTGTGAACCCCGACGAGGTGGTCGCGGTCGGTGCGGCGATTCAGGGCGCCGCGCTCGCGGGCGCCATCGAGGAAGTCCTCCTCCTCGACGTCACGCCCCTCTCCATCGGCGTCGAGACCGGCGGCGGCATCTTCACGCGCCTCATCCCGCGCAACACCACCGTCCCCACCGAGCGCAGCGAAATCTTCACCACCAGCGTCGACAACCAGCCCTTCGTCCCCGTCCACGTCCTCCAGGGCGAGCGCGAAATGGCTGCCGACAACCGCAGCCTCACGCACTTCGAGCTCACCGGCATCCCGCCCGCTCCGCGCGGCGTCCCGAAAATCCAGGTCACCTTCCGCATCGACGCCAACGGCATCCTCGCCGTGGAGGCCAAAGACCTCGGCACCGGCCGCGTCCAGGCCATCAGCGTCACGGCGACGAGCGGCCTCGCGACGGACGAAATCGACCGACTCATCCGCGAAGGCGAACGCTACAAAGAATCGGACGAGCTCCGGCGCGATCTCGCCGAGATGCGCAATCAGGCCGAGACGCTCGTGTACACCACCGAGCAGGCGCTCGAGGGATACGCGGACCTCATCGACGCGGACAAGCTCGCGCACGTGCGGGCGTCGGCGGAGACGTTGCGGGAGCTCTTGAAGAGCGGCGCGCCGCTGGACGCTTTACGGCAGGCGTACAGCGGGCTCGAGGCGGCGACGTTCGAGTTGGCGGAGGCGATGTACGGGGGGAGTACGAGTTAGGGTTTGGGGGAGGGGCAGAGGTAGAGGGAGGGAGCAGAGGTAGAGGGAGGGAGCAGAGGTGGAGGGGGGGAGCAGAGGTAGAGGGAGGGTGGGGTCGTCTCGGGACTTTTGAGTTTGCCGGCGTGCTCGGCACGGTCAAGGCCGGGCCGCGCGAGGACGCGCGGTCGCTCGCTTCGCGAGCGAGCCTTGACCGTGCCTGCGCGCGCCTGCGTGGGCCGGGGTGTCCTCGAGAAGGAGGACGGAACGGAGTTCATATGACGCTCGAGATTTATCCCGTGGTTCTCGAATTGGTTCGCCGGCTTGCACCGGTCGTCAAGGTGCTACGAGGTCGAAGCTCGGCGCTCGGGGATCAGATGGAACGGGCTCTGATCAGCATTCCGTTGAATGTTGCCGAAGGCGCCTACAGCCGTGGGAAGAATCGGCAGGCGCGCTTTCAGTCCGCGGCTGCCTCGGCACGGGAAACGCTCGCATGTCTGGAAACAGCCGAGGCCATGGGCTTCATCGGCGCCATCGATCCAGAGCTCGGTGCGCTGTTTCATCGCGTCATCGGTACACTCGTTCGTTTGATCTATCCACGCTGCTGAACGGCTTGCGAAGTGCAGCAAGTCGGGGAGGTACGTTCACTCGTTCTTGCGCTCCTCTTACAGCTTCGGGCCGTGTCCTCGTCGTGCACCCCAAACGGAATGGATGACGACGACGGTCTCGTTCCGTTCCATGGCGAAGTACAAATGGTGCTCGGTCCTTGGTAGCAGGAGCCGCCGAAGTCCAGGACGTCTCTCCGTCGGATACGGTACCCCCGCGTGCGGCATCAGTAGCAACGACCGCAGTGCTTCCGCGAACTCGTCATCGAAGAGCGCAGAATGTCGGCGGTTTTCGCGCCACCACTCACTTGCTCGTTCGACTTGGCGGCTCGCCCGCTTGCCGATCTCGATCTTTGTGACGCGCCTCGAGTCGGGCGACGAGCTCGAAGGCGTCTTCGGTGTCGCCGTTTTCGAAGTCTTCGATGCCTTCGTCGATCGACCGGTGCAGTGCCTGGCGCTCCTCGTCGGGGAGGTGGTCGCCGCCTCCGGCGAGTACCTCGTCGAGGGGCAATAGCTCCACGATTCTGCCCTCGGGCAGGTCTGTCGGTTCGTCGAGCACCAGCCGTCCGTTTTGTACGTGGGCCTTGAAGGGGTGCATTGCTCCAAGTCTATTCCTTTCCTCCCTCACGGGCCACCGCGCCGCTTGCCCAGCGCAAGCGGGGGCTTCGTTCGTCGCCGGCGAGCGCCGAGTGAGCGACTGTCACTTGCTGCTTGCAGCGAGCTGCGAGCGCACGTTCGGCGACAACCCTGCGAACCCCTCGACGCACGGCTCTTGCGTGCTGTTCGGGAAGCAGTAGTAGACTTTGTTCGGCCTCGAGACGAAGTTGGTGATCGTTGCGGAGGCAGCTCCGATCACTACGCCGACCGCGACGGCCATCAGCATCATCGCTATCCGTAGCGCGTACATCGCGATCATGGCGCTCCCTCCGGTACCGCACAGATGAGCTCTCCCGGCACGTAGCCGACCGGAGTGCCGCCCTCGGCTGCGCAGGTTGCGATGGCTTCGCGGACGAAGGCCTCCTCCTGGGTACGGTGGACGGTCTCGGCGGCGCATTCGCCGAGCTCGAGCCCCGCCTTGAACGCGCCCAGCACGGCAATCACGGGGTTGGCCGGGGCGGCCGCTATGGCGAGTACGGCGCCGTCCAGTTTGCTCAGGCACTGCCGGGCGATGTCGCCGATCGGCACGGGGACGCTCGAAGCGCCCGTAGACGCGCTTCCTGTGATGGTGATGGGCTCGAGCTCGACGGTGGCGGGCGCAGCCTGCCCGGGGGGTCGAATGGGTTCGGTCACGATGTGACCTCCTTTCGACGTGTTCCGTCGGTCCGCCGCCGGCACGAGTTGCGTGCCGGTCGCCCTTTTCTCGAGCCCCGGGCCCGAGGACTCAGTCCTCGGACGACGCGAGCTT
>DASXWF010001243.1:0-1561 GCA_036503835.1 Polyangiaceae bacterium
AACCTCGGGGACATCTTCGACTGAGCGCGGCGCGAGGCGTTCCTCGCGCGGATATCGAGTAGTTCGGTCGGTCGAGCGCCGACCCAGCAGTGATCCGCTCAGCGCGGGCTCGTGCTGCCGTAACCGGTGAGCCGGTGGACGGCACGCCCGCGCCCGCCGGGACCGGCTTTCGGCGAGCTCCTCGCCGGAGAGCCGCCGCCTTGCGGTCAGCACGGCCGTCCGGGGAGCGCCGTGCGCCGATCGCTGCGTGACCGCCTCGATTCGCCATTTTCTTCGTGTGCCGGGGTTCCGCGTGCGCGCGCCGCACGAGTGAGTTGACGGCGAGGCGGCGTCGGAAGCGCGCAAGCCGTGCGAAGTTCGCTGCGGCTCAGGAAGCAGTGGCGGGGAGGCCGCGTACCATCGCCTACATCTCGGCACGAGAGTGGGCAGCCGAGAAGAGGAGTCTATCGATCATGCGAATTTCATGGATGCTGATGACGGCGGTGCTCGTGGGGGGGGCGCCCGGTTGCAAGAAGATTGCGGGGATGGCGGGCGAAGCCGTGGGACAGTCGAACGATCCGGCGAAGAGCGACGCCGCCAAGGAAGCGATGGGGCACTATGCCAAGGGCTTCAACGCGCTGCTCAGCTTTCCCCAGAACATGCTCAGGCGCTATCGCAGCGCCTTCCCGGAGAGCGGTCCGGAAGAGGGCAAGAAGTACAACCTGATCTCGGACTACACCGCTGCGGCGAGTCACACCGCGAACGCGAAGAAGGAGTTCGCCGAAGCCGCCAAGGTCGCGCCCGACTCTCTCAAGCACATTCAGCCGATCGCCACCTCGGTCATCACCGACATGGAGAAGGTGATCGAGCTCTGCCAGCTGCTCTACAACTACTACAATCGGGACGATTTCAAGGAGGACAAGAGCGCGAAGGGCAAGCAGCTTCACGCCGACTTCGTGAAGGCCTCGAACTCGTACCGCGACAACCTCGACAAGCTCGAGAAGGCGCTTTCCGACATCGAGGACAAGCAGGCGGACGAGGAGCTGAAGGAGTTCGCCGACAAGAACACCTACAGCCATCAGTTCCGGTTTTACAACCGGCAGGCGAACAAGCTCGTCAACGCGAAGCGGGAGGCGTTCCTGGCGACGTACCCCGCGGTCGAAGCGGCGTTCACGAGCCTCGACTCCTTCACCAAGGCCAACAGCGCGCCAAACGCTTCGTTCAAGGCCTACGCGCTCGCCGCGGAGAACTTCTACGGCACCGCGAAGAAGCTGAAACGCGCCGTCGAATCCAAGGCCAAGGAAGAGGAGCTCGACGAGCTCGAGGAGAAATTGACGGACGACTACAACTCGCTCGTCAACAATTCGAACTCGCTCCGCTCCCTCGAGTCCGCTAATCTGCTGAAGTAGCCCGAGAGTGCCGGCATGCGGCAGCCGCCAGAACGCCTCGGCTGCCGCGTGAGGGGGCCCCGCCGGACGGCTGGAAGCAGCCGGAAGCCCCGCTTCGAAGCCGGCGTACTGAGCGCTTGCTCGGGACGGCCGGCCGGGGCAGAGTGCGCGCAGGTTGAGCGAGGTTGCCGTGC
>DASXWF010001244.1:0-2395 GCA_036503835.1 Polyangiaceae bacterium
GGGCACGATCATCTCGACCATCGTCCTCGACGGCGAGCAGGAGGTAGACGGCCAGTCGGGCGGCGATGGGATGCTCGGTCATTCTTCAGGTCCTTCCGCTTCTACGGGCGGCGAAGCACGCCGTTAAGTTCGCTGAACGAGGGAGGTCCGAGGTCGCTTTCCGCCTCAGTTGCTCGAATTCCACGGCGTTTGCAGAATCAGGCGTACCTCAGCTGCTGCGAATGGCGCGCCGATCCCCGGCTTCCTCGCCCGAAGTTCCTCAGACCCTGCGGTTCGTGCGGGTTCGAGGGGCGCGCGAGCACAATCTGCAGAACGTCAACGTGGACATTCCACGCGACGCGCTCGTGGTTTTCACGGGTATTTCGGGATCGGGGAAATCGTCGCTCGCGTTCGGAACCCTGTATTCGGAGGCGCAACGGCGGTACCTCGAGTCCGTCTCACCGTACGCTCGGCGGCTCTTCCATCAGATGCCGGCCCCGGACGTCGACGACATCGAAGGCCTACCGCCCGCCGTCGCGCTCCAGCAGCAGCGCGGCGGCACGACGGCGCGCTCTTCGGTCGGCAGCGTGACGACCCTGTCCAATCTGATTCGGATGCTGTACTCGCGCGCCGGCGACTATCCGCGCAAGCAAGCCCTGCTGTATGCGGAGTCGTTCTCGCCGAACACGGCGGAAGGAGCGTGTCCGCGCTGTCAGGGTCTCGGTCGATTGTACGACGCGACGGAGGCGTCGATGGTACCCGACCCGTCCCTCACGATCCGCGAGCGCGCGATCGCCGCGTGGCCGACCGCCTGGCAGGGACAGAACCTGCGCGACATTCTGACGACCCTGGGGCACGACGTGGATCGGCCCTGGCGCGAGCTTCCGAAGAAGGATCGCGACTGGATCCTGTTCACCGACGAGCAGCCCACGGTACCGGTCTACGCGGGCTTCGACCGCGCGGAGGTCAAGCGAGCGCTGAAACGCAAGGAGGAACCGAGCTACCAGGGCACGTTCACGAGCGCTCGCCGCTACGTCTTGCAGACCTTCGCGACGTCGGACAGCGCGATGATGAAGCGTCGCGTCGCCCAGTACCTCGTGAGCGCCGAGTGCAGCGAATGCCACGGCAAGCGGCTGCGCCGCGAGGCGCTCTCGGTGAAGTTCGCCGGGCTCGACATCGCGGAGCTTTCGCAGCTGCCGCTCGAGGAGCTCGCGAAGCTCTTCCTTTCGTATGCGAACGGCAAGGCTCGGTCTTTCGCCCAGGCACGCGAGCACCCCGAGAAGCTGCTCGTGCTCGAGCGCATCGCAGCGGACCTCTCGGCCCGGCTCGCGGTGATTCTCGACCTCGGGCTCGGCTACCTGACGCTCGATCGCAGCACGCCGACGCTTTCGCCCGGTGAGCTCCAGCGCCTGCGGCTGGCGACGCAGGTTCACTCCAACTTGTTCGGAGTGGTCTACGTGCTCGATGAGCCGTCCGCTGGATTGCACCCGGCGGACACGGAGGCGCTGTTGCGCGCGCTCGACGGCTTGAAGGCGGCGGGCAACTCGATTTTCGTCGTGGAGCACGAGATCGACGTGATCCGGCACGCCGATTGGATCGTCGATGTGGGACCGGGTGCGGGGCAGCACGGCGGGAAGGTGCTCTACAGCGGACCCCTCGCCGGGCTCGCGAAGGTCGAGGAGTCCGTGACGCGCCGCTTCGTCGGCCCGATCGGGGCCCGGGCGGCGCGCTCGCTGCGAAAGCCGACCGAGTGGCTCGAGGTGCGCGGCGCGACACGCAACAACGTTCGGAAGCTCGACGTGGCGTTTCCGCTGGGCGTACTGACGACGGTGACCGGCATCTCCGGCTCGGGAAAATCGACGCTGGTGAGTCAGCTCCTGGTCGAGCTCGTGGCGCGGGAGCTCGGTCAACGCGCGTCCGCGGAGGACCCACGAGTCGAGGAACTCGAGCGGCGGCCCGCCCCTCCGCTCGAAGGTGCGATCGCCGCGGGCATGGCGTCCGTCAGACGGATCGTGGTCGTCGATCAGAAGCCGATTGGACGCACTCCGCGCTCGAACCTGGCGACGTACACGGGGCTCTTCGATCAGGTGCGCAGGCTCTTCGCCGCAACGAAGGCGGCACGCGCGCGACGCTACGCTGCCGGCCGCTTCTCGTTCAACCTGGCACAGGGTCGTTGCTCGCACTGCCAAGGAGAAGGCTTCGTCATGGTGGAGCTCTTGTTCTTGCCCAGCGTCTATGCACCCTGTCCGACCTGCAAGGGTGCTCGCTACAACCCCCTGACGCTCGAGATCGAATACCGAGGCAAGAACATCGCCGGGGTGCTCGACCTGACCGTCGAGGAAGCAATCGCATTCTTTGCGGGCGCTCCCGAGGTCCTGAGGCATCTCGGCGTCCTCTCCGAAGTGGGGCTTTCGTA
>DASXWF010001245.1:0-10945 GCA_036503835.1 Polyangiaceae bacterium
GCCCGCGCTGCCGGCGCGCGAGCCACCCGTCCCCGCGCCGCCGTCGCCGCCCGACGAACCGCCGGCCGCCGCCGCACCTCCGCGACCCGCCGCGCCGGAGGCGCCGGATTTCCCGGCGTTTCCACTCTTCCCGGCGCTCGCTCCGCCCGAGCCCCCGCTGCCGCCTTCGTCGTCTTCGTCACCGCAGGCGATCGAGCTCAACGAGCTCGCGAGCAAGAGGGCAGGAACGAGGATCCAACGCTGATCGTGATGCATCTGAACAACTCCGAACGTTCCCGCTCGCGAACCCTTCGCGGAGCACGGGTCGAGGCGGCGCAAAGCAGTTCTCGTGCCGGCGCCACGAAGCTCCGGGATTCTCGGGTTTCATGGGCGCGAGCAGCGTTTCCGGAGCGCAGAGCCGCTCCGGCGCGGAGCCGTTCGCGCAGAGTCCAGCGCAGATTGCGCAGGACGCTTGCGCTTCGTGGGCGAGCCGGTTGCGCGGTCCGAAGACGGCGCTCGGAGCGCGAGACTTCGTGCTGCCTCGCGCGCGCAGGCGGCTGCGCGACGACGTTGCCCAATTCGAGCAATTCTCGCGGTAGGGTGCGCGCAGGACTGCGCAGCGCGATCCGGATGACGACGGCTTCATAGTGGAAATTTCAGGATTTTTCGCGCTGGCACGAATGCTGCTGTTGCGCCCGGCCGAAGTGGAGAACGGCACGTGAACCGCGACCGCCGAACGCGCGCGCCGCGCGCGAAAGCGACGGCGCTCGTGCTCGCGTTGCTCGCCGCGCTGTTTGCGGCGTGCACCCGCGGCGCGAGCGAGGAGCCCGCGGCCGAGATCGATCCTTTCGAAACGGCCGGGGATCAGCCGCTCGATCCGCTGCCGCTCGAGGTCGATTTCGATCCTGCGCGCGTCGCGCTCGGCGAGAAGCTCTTTCGGGAGCGCCTGCTTTCGGGTGACGGAAAGATTGCCTGCTCGGACTGTCACAAGCAGGAACACGGCCTGGCGGACTACGGAGCGCAATCCTCCGTGGAGGGACGGCCCGCGACCGCCGTCAACACACCCGGGATGTACAACGCGCGCTACCTGTTCCGCTTCAACTGGGGCGGGCGTTTCGAGACGCTCGAGGAACACAACGACGCGCTGATGAAGAACCCGAACGTGATGGCGTCCTCCTGGGAGCGAGCGGCGCAAAATCTCGCGGGGCGCCCCGACTACCAGACCGCCTTTCGCGAGGTATTCGGGGACGGCATCACGCCCGGCAACGTGCGCACGGCGCTGCTCGAGTACGAGCGCTCGCTGATCACGCCGAACGCGCCCTTCGATCGCTACTTGCGCGGCGACAAGGACGCGATCTCGCCGGAAGCGCGGCGCGGCTTCGCGCTCTTCAAGGACTACGGCTGCGCGAGCTGCCACCAGGGCGCGGCGGTGGGCGGCAACATGCTCCAGCGCTTCGGCGTGATGCGCGACTATTTCGCGGACCGCGGGGACGTGAAGCCCCCCGACTTCGGTCGTTTCAACGTGACCGCCCGCGAGGAGGATCGCTTCGTGTTCCGGGTACCGAGCCTGCGCAACGTCGCGCTCACGGCGCCGTACTTCCACGACGGCTCCGCGCCGACGCTGGAGCGAGCGGTCGCGGTGATGGCTCGCTACCAGCTCGGCCGCGAGCTCGAACCGGACGAGGTGTCTCGCATCGTCGCCTTCCTCGGGACGCTGAGCGGCGAGTATCGGGGACAGGAGCCGTGAGCCCGGCGCTGCTGCTCCGCGCGACGCTGGCGCTCTCCGTGGCCGGGTTCCTGGGGCTGCTCGGCTATTCGCTCGCCCACGCCATCGACCACGCGCGTCAGGCGGAATACGCGAAAGATCTGAGGCGACTGCCGGTCATCGACTCGGGGCTCGACGAGGCGGTCTTGAAAGCGCGCTCCGGTCTGCTCAAAAAGTACGATCCTCTGGTGAGTGCCATGAAGGAGCTCGGGCGCCTGCACGCCGTTCTGGCCGCGGCGCCGAGCTTCATGAGCGCCGAGGCCGCCCGGGAGCTTTCGTCGCAGGTCGCGGCGAGCAAGCTCGAATTGCAACGGAAAGAGGCGCTGGTCGAGACGTTCAAGATGCACAACGCCGTGCTCCAGAACTCGCTGCATTACTTTCCGGTCATCGCAAACTCCGTGATCGACCGGAGCCGCGGGCGGGAACCCGAGCTGTCTGCCGCCGTCCAGTCGCTGATCGGCGGGATCATGCTGTTCGACGTGACCCCCGAGGAAGAGCCGCGCTCGCGCGTGATCGGCGCCCAGTCGGAGATCAAGAAGCGCGCCTCCCGGCTCGCAGAGCGCGAGCTCGCCCGCGACGTCGAGGTCGTGCTCGCGCATTCCAGCATGATCCTCGACCGGAAGCCGATCGTCGACGGCGTGGTCGAGCAGCTGCTCGGCGTGCCGACCGGGCGCTCGGCGCTGCGGATGGAGGAGGCTTACTCCAAGGCTTACCGCGCGGCGACGGACGCCGAGCTCGCGCGGCGCCAGGCGCTCTTCGCGCTCGCCTTCACCTGCGTGGTGCTCGGGCTGCTCGACGTGCTGCTCAGAATCCGCCGCTCCGCGCGGGCGCTGGAGCTCGCGACCGCGGAGCTCCGCGTCGTGAACCACGCGCTCGGCCGCGAGCGGGAGAAGGAGCGCCAGCTCGGAGAGCTCAAGTCGCGCTTCGTCTCGATGACGTCGCACGAGTTCCGCACGCCCCTCGCGGCCATCGCTTCCTCGGCGGAGCTCCTGCAATCGTACGGGGAGCGCTGGGACGCCGAGCGCAGGAGCGACCATCTGTCCCGGATCCGCTCGGCGGCGGGCAGCATGACGCGCATGCTCGAGGACATCCTGGTCATCGGCCGCGCCGAGGCCGGGGTGCTCAAGGCCGCGCCGGCCCCGCTCCAGCTCGACGCGTTCTGCAAGAACCTGGTCGAATCGCTCGGTCACGCCTCCGAGCGCAGCCACGCGATCGACTACCGGTGCACGGGCGACCCGGTGGTCGTGCTCGACGAGCGCCTGCTCTCGCACGTGCTCGGCAATCTTCTCTCCAACGCGCTCAAGTACTCGCCGGCGGGCAGCGCGGTGCTCTTCGAGGCCGAGGCGAAGGACGGCGGCTGCCGCTTCGTGATCGCGGATCACGGCATCGGCATCCCGCGCGAGGATCAGAAGCGGCTCTTCACGAGCTTCTACCGCGCGAGCAACGTCGGCCAGCTCAAGGGCAGCGGCCTCGGTCTCGCGGTCGTGAAGCGCTCGCTCGACGTTCAGAACGGGACCATCGACGTCCAGAGCGACGTGGGACACGGTGCCCGCTTCGAAGTGATGATTCCTCGCCAGGCCCCGGTCGGGCAGCACACACCAGCATGAAGAACTCCATCCTCGTCATCGAAGACGATCCGCTGATCCGCAACAACGTGGTCGAGCTCTTCACCGAAGAGGGCTTCTGCGTGGCGGCGGCCGAGAACGGCGCCGACGGCGTGGCCCTCGCCAAAGGGCGGCGCCCGGACGTGATCGTGTGCGACATCATGCTGCCAGGCCTCGACGGCCACGGCGTGCTGCGGGCGGTGCGCGAGCATCCGCCGACCTCTTCGCTCCCTTTCATCTTCCTGACCGCCAAGGCCGAGCGCGCGGACATCCGAGCCGGCATGAACCTCGGCGCGGACGACTACATCACCAAGCCGTTCACGCTGCCCGAGCTGCTGGACGCCGTGCGCAGCCGGCTCCGGCGCATGGACGAGCTCGTGGAACGGGCCCGGGACGCGGTGGCGGTCGAGAGCGCCGCGGTGCGCGACGCCACGCCTCCGGCGTACGAGCCGGGCGACGGCGTGGTCGTCCTCGACCCGGTCATGAAGAACGTCTACGAGCAGGCGGCGCGCGCGGCGGGCGCGATGATCAACGTGCTCATCCTGGGGGAGACGGGCGTGGGCAAGGAGATCCTGGCGCGTGCCGTTCACAACCTCTCCCCGCGCGCGAACGGCCCGTTCATCGCCCTGAACTGCGGGGCTCTCACGGAGTCGCTCCTGGAAGCGGAGCTCTTCGGTCACGAGAAAGGCGCGTTCACGGGCGCGCTCCAGGCGCGCGCGGGGCTCTTCGAAGCCGCGCAGGGCGGTACGCTGTTCCTCGACGAGATCGGCGAAGCGTCGCCCGCGATTCAGGCGCGGCTCTTGCGGGCGCTCGAGGATCGCAAGGTGCTCCGGGTCGGCGCGCGCGCGGAGCGCGAAGTCGACGTGCGCTTCATCTCCGCGACCAATCGCGACCCCGAAGCCGAGGTGGCGCGCGGCACGTTCCGCCAGGACCTCTACTATCGCTTGAACGGCATCAGCTTCACGATCCCCCCGCTCCGCGAGCGCAAGAGCGAGATCGCGGCGCTCTCGCGCATGTTCCTCGCCCGGGCTCGCGTGGAGAACAACATCACGCGACCGCTCGCCCTCTCCGAGGGCGTGCTCGAGCTGTTCCACGCCTATCCCTGGCCCGGCAACGTCCGCGAGCTCAAGAAGGCGATCGAGCACGGCGCGGTGCTCTGCGACGGCGAGCTGATCCTGCTCGAACACCTGCCGAGCAAGCTCTTGTCGGGCGGGGCACGGACGCCGGCGAGCCGGCCGCCTCCCGCGAGCGCGGGCGTTCCGGCGGCGAGCGCGCCGCCGTTCCCGCCGAGCGCGCCGCCGTTCCCGCCGAGCGCGCCGCCCGATCCCGCGTACGAGGATCCGCTGAGTCGCGTGCAGCGCGAGCTCGCGAACGCGGAGCGCAAGCGCGTGCAGGAGGCGCTCGACGCCTGCGCGGGCAACCAGACGCGCGCCGCGGAGCTGCTCGGGATCTCGCGCCGGACGCTGGTTTCGCGCCTGACCGAGTACAATCTGCCGCGCCCCCGCAAGCGCTGAGCCGGAGCGTGCAGTAGTCCCGGAACCGGGAACTCTGTTAGTCCTGGGTGCACCCGATGAGCGAGCAGGCGCGCTCCCCGACCTTCCTCGACGGCTTCACCGCGTTCTTCGGAGGGTTCCGTTCGATCCTCGACCAACCCTCGCTCTGGCCGTGGGCGGCCGTGCCGACGCTGCTCTTCCTCGCTCTCGAAGGCGGGTTCATCGCGCTCGCGCTGCTCGTGGTGGCCCCCTGGGTCACGACGCTGCTGCCCGAGGTGGCGAGCTGGTACGGCGAGGTCGCGGTCGGCGTCGTGACGTACGGCTCGTCGCTGCTCGTCGCGGTTCTCGGCTGGTTCCTGGCGGCGATGCTGGCTGCGCCGCTCAGCGCTCCCGCGCTCGAGCACATCGTCGAGCGGGTCGAACGCGAGCTGGGCGCGCCCGAGCGCGTCAAGCTCGGCTGGCTGCGCGAGCTCGCGTGCGGTTTTCGAGCGCTGCTCGGCGGACTCGTGCTCGCCGGGCCGCTGCTGCTCCTGGTCTGGGTGCTGGAAGTAACGCTGCCGGTGCTCGCTCCCATCACGCTTCCGGCGCACGTGATCGTGAGCTCGCTGTTGATCGCGTGGGGGCTCTTCGACTATCCGCTCACGCTGCGCGGTATCGGATTTCGCGAACGCTTGCGGCTGGTGCGCGCGAATTTCCCCTGCGTCCTCGGCTTCGGCCTCGCGTTCGCGCTCGTGTTCTGGTTCCCGTGCTGTGGCGTGATGTTGCTGCCGGTCGGCGCGGCGGCGGCGACCCGGCTCACGCTGGCGATTCTGCCGTAGCGTTCCGCGCCCCTTTTCGCTCGCCGGCACGGTGGTTTGACTCTCACCACGCCCCCCGGCGATGCTCGCTCGTCTCCCATGCGCCGCCCCTCAGCGCAGAGCCGCAAGCGACGGCAACTCTGCGTTCGTGCCGTGCCGGGCGTGGTGGCTCTGCTCGGCAGCGCGCGCGACGGTCACGCCTACGAGGCCGAAGTCGACGCGACCGTCGATGCCCAGTTCTACGCTGTCCAGAGCCCGTACGGCGAACCCGAAATCCGCCGCCGCCGCTACACCGACACCCTCGGGATGGCCCTCTACGACCTGCAAGGCGAAAGTCGCCCGACCGGGCCCTCGCTCACGTTTCGTTCGCGGCTCAGGGTCGACGCCGATCTCGGCCAGGATCCCGCCGAGCGCGATCCGAACTCGACGCGCTTCGTGCCGGGCGTCGAGCAGGCGCCGTTCGACGTGATGTACGCCTACCTCGACGGGCAGCGCTACCTCGGCGGCGTCTTCGGGTTTCGCATCGGGCGGCAATACGTCACGGACGTGCTCGGCTGGTGGTCCTTCGACGGGGGCCTCTTGACGGTCGATACGCCGATCCACCTGCGGCTCGAGACCTACGGCGGCTTCGAGCAGCGCTCGGGCCTGCCGCTGCTCGGGACGCCGCGCTACCAGGCCGACGGCGTGGCCCGCGGCTCCCGCGACGATCTGCGCAACGATCAATGGACGAGCTACCTCGATCAGTCGGCGCTCGCGCCGGCCTTCGGGTTCGCCCTCGAGACCATCGATTTCAGCTGGGTCCACCTGCGCGCCACGTACCGGCGCGTCATCAACCAGGACACCGTCGTCGTCTCTCCCTTCGCGGACGAGCTCGGAGAGCTTCGCAGCGTCGCGGCGAGCCGCGTGTCGACCGAGAAGCTCGGGGCGACCGCGCGCCTCGAGGAAAGCTCGCTCGGCACGCTCGTCGGCAGCGTCGTCTACGACGCTTACGCCGGTGTCTTCAGCGACATCGCCGTCGGCGCCGAATGGTACGCGACCTCGCGCGCGACCGCCGGCGTGGACTTCGAGCGCCTGGTGCCCACCTTCGACGGCGACTCCATCTTCAACTGGTTCTCGCGGGCCGCCCAGACCAGCGTGACCGGTCGCGTCGACTTCACGCTGAGCCGCCGGCTGCGCATCGGCGCGACGGGCGGCGTGCGGTTGTTCGAGACGCTGGGCGACCCGGAAACCTTCGCCGCGACCGGCGACGAGAGCGACATCACCCGCGAGCTCGACCCGTTCGGGACGCTCGCCGGCCGGTACCACTGGAACGACGGCAGTGTTGCCGCCCGAGCCATGGCCGAGCTCGGAGCCGCCGGACACCGCGTGGGCGGTGACGTGACCACCGTCAAGACCTACGACGCGGGGTACTACGACTCGCGCGTGGTGCTTTCGCTCTACGATTTCGCCGACGCGCTGCGGCCGGATCGCTACGCGACGAGCTTCTCGTACGTGCTCGGCTTCGGCGTGCTGCCCGCGATCGATCGAATCAGCGTGTCGCGCATCGGGGTCGAGTGGGAGCACGCGATGAACCGGCTCGTGGGGCAGCGCTATCGCGTGCTGGCGACCCTGGACTTTTCGGTGCTGCGATGAGCCGCTCGGTTCGCGCCTCGCCTCGTCAGCTCGGCTCCGCCGCAGGCCTGGTGGTGGCGTGCGTGCTCGGCCTCTTGGCAGCGCTGTTCTCGCCCGCGCGTGCCGAGCCCGCGCCCCCGCACGCGGCGCCCTCCGCGTCCGTTGCTCCGGCGGCGGCGCCCGCGCTCGTTCACGGCCTGGCTCCGCTGCCCGGAGGGGTGCCGGTGCCGGAATCGATGCGCCCTCCGGGTTCGCTCCCGGGCGACGGCGGGCCGAGCCCCGTGATCTTCCCGGCCCAGCGCCTCGGCCTACGCTTTCATCATCGCCTGCACGTTCAGGAGCTCGGCCTGAGCTGCACGAAGTGTCACGACCGCGCGCTCACGAGCAAGCGCAGCGCGGACGACCTGCTCCCGCCGGGAACGCGCTGCGACGGCTGCCATGGCACCCGGCACACCGAGACCGGCGTCAGCGCCGGGCCGGGCCTCGACGGGCAATGCGGCTACTGCCACGTCGGCTACCGCGAGGAGGACGCGCAGCGCGTGCAGCCCGTCGCCGTTCCGCCTCCGAACCTGCGCTTCGACCACGCTCTCCACTTTCAGAAGGGCATCGCCTGCGCGAAGTGCCACGGAAGCGTCGCGTCGCTCGAGCTCGCGACGGCCGATCAGCTGCCGCGCATGCGCGGCTGCCTCGGCTGTCACACCGGTCAGTCGGCGAAGTCGGGCAAGCCCTCGGGCGCTTGTCCCACGTGTCATTTCACGGAGAAGGGCACGGTCCTCAAGACGAACTTCGCCGGCGGGCAGCTCCTGCCGCCGGCGTGGTTTCACGACTCCGAACACGGCTCCGACTGGATCGAGCGCCACAAGCGCGTTGCCGGCGACGACAGCCGCTTTTGCGCCAATTGCCACACCGAGCGCTACTGCACGAACTGCCACGACGGCCGCGTCCGGCCGCGGCGCATCCATCCCAACGACTTTCTGAACCTGCACGCCATCGCCGCGCGCCAGAACGATCCCGCCTGCACGAGCTGCCACCAGCAGCAGTCGTTTTGCCTCGGGTGTCACCAGCGAATGGGCGTCACCCTCACCGGACCGACCGGCAACACGCAGGGCCGCGGCCGTTTTCATCCCCCGAAGTCGATCTGGACCGAGGGCCCGAGAACTCCCGGTCATCACGCCTGGGAAGCGGAGCGGAACCTGAACGCCTGCGTCAGCTGCCACATCGAGCGCGACTGCGCGACGTGCCACGCGACCACCAGGGCCGGTGGCGCGGGCAACGCGAACCCTCATCCGCCGGGCTTTTCGGGCCGCTGTGGCAGAGCGCTACGCCAAAATCCACGCCCCTGCCTGGTTTGTCACGAACCCGCGGATCCGCAGCTCGGGAGCTGTCGATGACGCGGCCAACGCCTGGAAAATCCTTGGCCATTGGGGGAATCCGCTTGCGCCCCTATCCGCCGCGTGAGTATTACTCCGGGCCGCCCAAGGAGGATCTTCGTGAAGGAACTGGTAAAATACCTGTTCGGGAATCTGTACTTCGACTTCCAGGGCGAGATCTCCGTCGAGCAAGTACGCGAATTCCTGAGGGAAGACGACAGCCGCGAGGCTCGCCAGCTGCTCTCGAAGATCATCGAGGAAAACGGCGTGGACGATCTGCTGATCACGCTGGCCGACTGCTTGAAGGATCACATTCGTACGGGCGTCAGCGAGCAGATCATCCGCGAGCAGCTTTCGACCTACTCGGACAGCTGACCTGCCGGCCGGGCCGCGCGAGGCTGTTCCTGGCCTTGGTCCTGGGGGTGCTCGGCTGCGACCAGGGGCCCCGGCCCCTCGAGGTTGCGGCCGGCCCGGCGCTGCGGCTCGTCAGCAGCTACCCGGAGAACGGCGCGGGCCTCGACTGCGACCTCTCGGAACCGGAATGCGGGGTCCCGCTCGACGCCAGCGTCGAGCTGCGCTTCGACCGCTTCCTGCTGCCGACCAGCGCGATCCGGCAGGCGGTCACGATCCGCAGCGGCAACGAGATCGTGATTCCGCGCGTGGGGCCGGAGGTCGAGCCCCAGTACGACGTCTTCGAGCGTGTGGTGCGGTACTCGGTCCCGGACGGAACGCCGCTGAAGCCGAACGCGGTCTACAGCGTGGCGTTGGGCATCGCGACCAGCGAAGACTCGTTCGGTTTTCGCGCCTTCGACGGCGCTCCGCTGGCGGGCGATGAGCCCATCCTCATCACTTTCCGCACCGGATCGCACAGCTCGGCCCCCGCGCCCTCCCCGAGCCCCGTCGACTGCGAAGCGGTGTTCTGCACCGCGTTCGGCGGTCTCGAGCCCGGCTGCGATTTCCCGCTCACGACCGGCTGCGCCGCGGGCGGCTGCCACGGCGAGCCCCGGGAAACGGCCGCCATGGGCCTGGTCCTCGCGGGAGCGGAGCCTTTCGAGCGCACGGCCGTCTCGCGCGTGGCGCACGGTGCCGAGACGGGGCCGACAACGGGCGCGGTGGCCGAGGCAGCCCTCCGCTTCGGTGTCGCCATGCCGCTGATCGATCCGGGCCGACCGGACAATAGCTATCTCCTCTACAAGCTCCTCCTCGCTCCCGAGGCCTACGAGCCGAACGACGACGGCGAGGACCCCTGCACCGGGACGCGCCGCCTCGCGCCCGTCGACCCCGATACCTGCTTCGCGCCCCCCGCCGACGAGCTCCGGCGCCTGAGCGAGTGGTTCGTTCAGGGGGAGCCGATGCCGCTGGACGTGCCCTCGAGCTTCGTGCGTCGCCGCGAGATTCGCGCGCTCCAGGACTTCATCTTGGCGGGCGCCAGCTGCCGGTAGGCTCCTCCGCGGTGAAGGGCTACTCCGCCGGGGGCGAAATCAAGTGATGGGAAACGCGAGGTCGGGGCACTGACAGGGGTGGTGGCGCGGGTTGTCTGGAGGCCTGCTGAGCCGATTCCGGAGGTGGCAGCTACTGACAGCTACGTTGACACCATGCGGGAATCAGCCGTATATTTGGGGAGTATGGGGGAAGACTACCCGACAACTGAGTTGACAGTGCGCGGTCGCCGAATCGAGCTCGGCGAGGCGCTCGGGTCGGGTGCCACGAGCACCGTCTTCCGTGCAGAAACGCCGTCCGGGCCCGTCGCCCTCAAGCTCGGGCGCGGGCCAGCCCAGCGGCTGCGCTTTGCCGACGAGTGCGCCCGGCTGGCTTGGGTGAGCTCGCCCGAGTTGCTCACCGTGCTCGACGCCGGAGTGATGCGCGAAGGGAGGGTGCTGCCGGACGGCTCGCGGCTCGAGGCCGGATCGCCGTTCTTGCTCCTCGAGTGGTTCGACGGAGCGGTGCTCGACCCGCTGCGGCCGCAGACGCCAGAAGCCGGGCGCGAGCTCGCGCTGGTCGTCGCGCGCGACATCGGGCGTGCGCTCGCCGATCTGCACGCCGCGGGCTCGGCGCACGGTGACGTGAAGCCCAGCAACATCGTCGTGGCCTGGGATGCGAGCGGCCGGCCCCGGCGCGCGCGGTTGGTCGACTTCGGGCTCGCGGGAGAAGCGACGGAAGTCGTGCCCCGGGGCGGTACCCGCCGCTACCTGGCGCCCGAGGTGCAGGAGGCGGGCGGCGACGCGCGGCTTCGCGATCTCTACGCGCTCGGGGCGGTGCTCGCCGAGTTGGTCGTGCCGGAGCTCGCGCGCGCGGAGCGGTTGTCTCCGGAGCTTTTGGTGGAGCT
>DASXWF010001246.1:0-6726 GCA_036503835.1 Polyangiaceae bacterium
ACGAGCCCGGTGTACGAGTAGCGCCCGCCGAGCAGCACGCTGCCGCGCCCCTCCGCGAACGGCAACTCCGCGAGGCCGCCCACGTCGAACAGACGCAGGTTGTACTCGCCGTGGAGCTCCGTGGCGGGCGGCAGCGCCTCGCCCGACACGATTCCGCCCGCGTGGCGCCCGAACTTCGCGGGATAACCCCCGGAGTAGAGATCCACGCGATCGATGAGCGCAGGGTGCACCACCGAAGGCCCAGCCCCGACGTGGAACAGGAGCGGGACGCGGATGCCGTCGAGGTAGTAGCCGACGTTGCCGGGCGGCGCGCCGCGGATGAAGAAGAACGGCAGCCCGGAGACGATCGGGGTGACTCCGGGCAGCACCTCGATCGCGCGGAATGGATCGCCGAAAGTTCCCGGGATTTCACGCACTTCAGCGCGCGAGAGCGTGGCGTTCCGAGATGGCTCCGCGCGCCGGCCGCGCACGACCACCTCGGTCGGCGCCGCGTTCTCCGCGGGTGCTTCGGTGCTCGCCGGGTTCGAAACAGGGTCACCGGATGCGGGCGCGCTGCCCGGCTGCTCGGCGCTCGCCGGCTCGCTCTCGCGTGCCGGTGCCGGATCCTGGAAGTGGAGCTCGAGGCGAATCTTCGCCGCGACCGCGCGCCCCGCTCGCGTCGCCGGCGTGAACCGAAACGACCGCGCTGCGAGCTCCGCCGCTTCCGAGAACGGCGGCTGCGCTTCGGTCGCGATCGCCGACTCCACCGTGCCGTCCGCGCCCACCGTCACGACGAGCACCACGGTCGCGTCGCCGCTCGCGTCCTCCGGGTACAGCGCGATCGCATCCCCGATCAAGCGCGGCGGTACGATCGCGCTCTCGCTCCCCGCCGGCTTGCCCGCCGCCGCGTTCACGTCCGTGGCCGCTCCCGCTCGCTCCGAAGGCTCGGCGAAGGCCGCCGGCGCCGTGAGCGCGAGGGCCCACGACGCGCCCAGGCGCAAACTGCCGAGGCGCGAGGAAGCGACGACCATTTCGAGCCGGCGATAGAATCGCCGATCGAGCCTAACCCGCGAGCCTAGAACTCGATTCCCGCGCGCAGGTCGCCGCCCATCGCGTCTTCGAGCGTCTGAATCGCCTTTTCCAGCGCCGCTCCGTCCCCCTCCGGCAGCCTGATCTGGAAGCGCACGTAGAGGTCGCCCTGCTGGTTCTGGCGCTTCACGCCCTTGCCCTTGAGGCGCGCCACCTGCCCGCTCTGCGCGTGCTTCGGCACGCTGAGCGTGACCGAGCCATCGACCGTCGGTACCCGCACCTTGGCGCCGCGGAACGCCTCCCCGGGGCTGATCGGCAGGTCGAGGTAGAGGTCCAGACCGTCGCGCTCGAAGTGGGGGTGAGCGGCCACGCGGATCGTGAGCACCAGGTCCCCCGGCGGGCCGCCATTTCCACCCGGCGCGCCGTGCCCCGGGACCCGCACGCGATCGCCGTTGCCGGCGCCGGGGGGAATCCGCACCTTCACCTCTTCTCCGCCGTCCTGAACGCGCAGCCTGAGCTCCGCGCCGCGAATCGCGGAGACGAAGTCGACCGTGACCTCGCTCTGCAGATCCGAGCCCTGCATGGGCCCGCGGCGCCGTCCGCCGCCGCTGAACAGATCGTTCAGCATGTCGCCGAAGCCGCCGCCGCCCTGGGCCGCGCCGAACAAGTCCTCCAGCCGAGGTCCACCGCCCGAGCGCACGCGGCCGCCGCGCGTCGCCGCCCGGTAAGCGCGAGCCGCCTGCGAGTCGAACCCCTCGCGCAGCGCGTCTTCCCCGAACTCGTCGTAGAGCTTGCGCTTCTCGGGGTCGCTCAGCACCTGATGGGCGCGATTCACGACCTTGAAGCGCGCCTCGGACTTCTTGTCCCCCGGGTTCTTGTCGGGATGGAGCTGGGAGGCGAGCTTCCGGTAAGCCTTCTTGATGTCGTCCGCGCTCGCGTCACGCGCAACGCCGAGGTCCTTGTAGAAGTCCGCCATACGAAGATCCTGCCGCCTGGGGCACGGCAGCTATCAACGTAATCCGCCCCGAGCGAGTTTCAACGGGTAGGGCCCGCCACGGCGGCGGAAACGACCAGCGAGTCGGTCGCCGCGTCCGCCGGCTGATCGCCGAAGTCGGCGCTGAACCGCAGGTCGGAAAAGCCGTTGTAGTGCAGGAGCGCCTCGACTTCGCGCGGGTAGAGCTGGCGGTGCGTGAGCGGGATCGTCCACGGGTCGCCCGCTTCGGGCGAAAAGCGGGTGGTCACGAGCAGGAGCTGGCGGATCGGGTCGTACTCGAAACGTTCGTCGTAGCGCACCAGCTCACCCGTCGTGGGGTGCCGGATGCGGGGCGCCCCGTACCACCGCTCCGGATCGCGGGACAGATCGCCCGGCTGCGGCAGCGAAAAATCGAACACGAACCGCCCGCCGGGAGCGAGGTGCGCGCGCACGCGCCCGAGGAACGCCTCGAGGTCGGGGAGCTCGTAGAGGTGCAGGATGCCGTTGAACGGCACGATCACGAGCGGGAAGCGCCGCTCGCTCGCGAAGGTGCGCATGTCGGCGTGGTGGAAGCGAACCCGCTCGCGCACCTGCGCCGGGCGCTTCTCGAGCGCCGCGGCCAGGTCGTCGAGCATGGCGCGCGACAGATCGACGCCCTCCACCTCGATGCCCGCCTGCGCGACCGCGAGTGCGACGCGGCCGTTGCCGACCCCGTACTCGAGCACCGGACCGCCCGAGTCACGGGCGAGCCGCACGTAGTACGAAACGTCGTGGCGCCGCGCGCCGTACGTCTTCGTGTAGTAGGCGGGATCCGAATAATGCGCGAGCGCGCCGGCGTCGCCCGTTCGGCCGAGCTCGTCGAGCGAGTCGGGAAACGGCGCGGCGGGCGGCCGCGTCACGGATCCTGCCGGGCGAGCTCCTCGATGTACTCCTGCACCACCTCTTGCGAGTTGCGGTGGTACCGAACGCGGCCGGCGGCGATCTCACGCAGGCTGATCACGGGCGGCTTGTTCTTCGCGTTCACGAGCTGCGGCGCGCCCTTCATCAGGGAGCGTGTGCGCGACGCCGCGAGCACGACCAGCGCGAAACGGTTCTCTTCCTTCTCGAGACAATCTTCGACGGTGACGCGTGCCATTCGGGGGTCGCGGACCCTACCCTCCACCTGGGGGTCGCGCAAGGGTGTCGGCTGAGTCTTCTCGAGGACTGGGGGGGCGTGGGCGCCTGGAAGGTTCCTATTTAGCCGCCAAGAGCGCCAAGGCCGCCAAGGGGATTTTTTGGGTTGGGGGCGCGAAGGAGCGTGGCGCGCGACGCAGCGTGCACGGGGTTCCTTCGATCGCGCCCGGTCGCGCTCTCCAACCCAAATTCTCCCTCTCTCTTGGCGGCCTTGGCGGCCTTGGCGGTCTTGGCGGCTAAAACAACCGCTTCCCATCGCCAGACCCCCTCAGACTCGCTCGAACGGCAAAGGAACACCGGCCCGCTCTCACTCCGCGCTTTTCTGTTCGCTGGGCCAATCGAGGGAGCTCTCTGACGCGGGGCGCTCGCGCTGGAGCTCGACCATGGCCTGGTACATGCCGCCGGCCTTCATGAGCTCGGCGTGCGTCCCGACTTCGCGGACGTGCCCGCGGTCGAGCACCACGATCTTGGTGGCGTGCCGGATCGTGCTCAGCCGGTGAGCGATCACGAACGTCGTCCGATCGCGGAGGAGCTCCTGCATGCTCGCCTGAATCAAGAGCTCGCTTTCGGTGTCGAGGCTGCTCGTCGCTTCGTCGAGGATCAGGATCGCGGGATCGGCGAGCAGCGCGCGCGCGATCGAGAGACGCTGCCGCTGACCGCCCGACAACTTCACGCCGCGCTCGCCGACCAGCGTGTCGAAACCGTCCGGCAAACGATCGATGAACTCGAGGGCGTTGGCGCGCCGAGCGGCGTCGCGGATTTCCGCGTCCGTCGCCGTGCGGCGCCCGTAGGCGATGTTCTCGCGCACGGTGCCGTCGAAGAGAAACACCTCTTGCTGCACGATACCGAGGAGCGATCGGTAGCTCTTCAGGCGGATGTCCCGCAGATCGACGCCGTTCAGCAGAATGCGCCCTTCGCTCGGATCGTGAAAGCGCGCCACGAGATCGGTCACGGTCGTCTTGCCGGCACCGCTCGGACCCACCAGCGCGACCACGGAGCCGCCGGGCACGCTGAGCTCGAAATCGTGGATCACCGGCACGTCGGGCCGGTACGAAAAGCCGACGTGCTCGAAGCGGAGCTCGCGCACGGGCAGCGGTACGTCCACCGCGCCGGGTCGGTCGGGCTTCTCCGGCCGCTTGTCGAGCACGTCGGTCACGCGCTCGAGCGCCGCGAGCCCGCGCTGCGTCTCGCTGATCGAGCTCGCGATCGACATCACCGGATCGAGCAAGCGCCAGATGTAGCCCTGGAACGCCACCAGCGTACCCAGGGTCGTCTGCCCCCGAATCACCAGGTACCCGCCGAAGCCCATGATCGCGACCTGCGTCAGCGGCATGATCAGGTCCCAGATCAAGCCGACGGCGCGCTGCGTCCCGGTCGCGAGCATCTGCTTGCGGATGACGGTGTGGTGCCCGACCGCATAGGCGAGCTCCTCGCGCCGCTCGCGCCCGAAGCCGCGCACCACGCGCAACCCGCCGAGCGCTTCGCCGACGCGCGCGTCGATGTCCTGGCGATCCTGGCCCATCGACTTCCAGATCGTGCGCACGCGCCGGATCCAGAGGTTCTGGATGATCATGATCGGCGGCACGGCGAGCAGCACCACCGCCGAGATCTTCCAGTTCAGGGTGAAGATGATGAACAGCGTCGCGATCAGACGGATGCTCGAGAGCAGCGGACTCAAGAGCGCCTGCTGCAAAAGGCCGGTCGCGGCGTCGACGTCGCTCGAGAGGCGCGAGATCACGCCGCCCGTCTTCATCTCCGTCACCTCGCCGAGCGACAGGCGCAGGATGCGCTCGTAGAGACGGCTCCGGAGTCCGAAAGCGAGCCGCGCCGTCAACAGCTGCATGCGGAAGCCGCGCCACAGATTCAGGACCGAGCCCGTGACGAACAGCGCCGCGACGCAGCCGCAGTACAGCATGAGCTCGCGCAGCTTCTGCTCCGGGGGCAGCCGGTCGCTGAGGAGCACGTCGTCCACGAGGTGCCTCGAGACCAGCGGCCAGACCATGTCGAACACGATCGCGACGACCGCGAGCGCCACGATGAAGGCGAGCCGACCGGAGTGCGGGCGCAGCCAGCTCAGGTAGTTCTTCGCGTATTCCCGGCGCCCGCGCGACTCGGGCGGCGCGAACGACGCGAGGGTGTCGCGACGCAGGCGCCGGAACTCGGCGTAGCGGCGGCGCGAAGTCGAAGGCAAGGCCATCGGAGGCGCTGCTCGCTCTACCACGCGAGCGCCGGGCGCGCCGGGACCGCGCGCGTGACTTGGGTTAGGCTCCGTTCGCCGATGCGCGAGAAGGTCACGGGTGCGGTCGTACAACTCATCGACGACGCGCTGGTCGCTCGCACCGTCGCGCGCGCGCGCGAATCCGAGCGCAAGCGAGCCACGCACAACTTCCACGCAACGCACGCGGACGCGTCGCATCGCTTCCTGAACGCGCTCGTGCGCGGCACGTACGTTGCTCCGCACCGGCACGTCGCGATCCTGAAACCGGAGGGTTTCCTGCTGCTGCAGGGCGAGCTCGCGGTCGTCGTGTTCGGCGACGACGGCGCGGTGCTCGAGCGCCACATCCTGGGGCGAAACGGCGTGCGCGGCATCGATCTTCCGCCCGGCATCTGGCACACCATCGCGCCCGTCAGCGACGTCGCGGTCTGCTACGAGGTGAAGCCCGGCCCGTGGGATCCGCTGACCGACAAGGAGTTCGCGCCGTGGGCGCCGCTCGAAGGGGATCCGAAGAGCGCGGAGTACCTCGCGCAGCTGATGGCGCGGATCGCTTGATCGGTGCCCCGCGCGGGCTCACGTAATTTTCGGACGGTCGGAGGAAACCGGCGCGGCAGCCGCCCGACCTCTCGGACGTGGTAAACTCCCATGAACGTGACACTGCCCTTCAGCGCGCGTACCCGAGTGGAGCGACGCTACGTGCGACCGCCCGAGCCCTTGCATTTCCCGGAGTCGGAGGAGATGCCTGAGACGGGTCTCCACCTGGTTCTCTGCACTCATCTGTTCCTTCTGGTTCAGGACTTCGTCGGGGAACGCGGCGCGGTCGGTTCAGACCAGTTCGTCTACTGGGATCCGCTCGACCCCCGCAAATCCCTGGCACCCGATCTGATCGTGCGCATGGGCGCGCCGTCCGGCGTGTTTCCGAGCTGGAAAACCTGGGAGCGCGGTGCGCCGCACGTGGGCGTCGAGATCGTGAGCGACTTCGACGCTGCGCGCGGCACGTGGTCGGACAAGCTCGCGCGCTATCGCGGCGCGGGCATCGATGAAGTGGTGCGCTTCGACCCGAGCGACCGGGAGCACCCCCTACGGCTCTGGGACCGCTTCGAAGGCGATCTCGTGGAACGCGTGCTCGAGGGCGAGAACGCGTTGCTCAGCGACGCGCTCGGAGCGTACTGGTGCGTCCGCGAAGACCCGAAGATCGGTCCGATGTTGGGGCTTGCCCTGGACCCGTTCGGCGAGCGATTGGTCCCTTCACCCGAGGAACGCGAGCGCGCAGAGAAAGAAGCCGCCCTCGCCCGCGTCGCCGAGCTCGAAGCCGAGCTCCGCCGTCGAGGCTGACGTGCGCTCGTGCTGCACTACG
>DASXWF010001247.1:0-5816 GCA_036503835.1 Polyangiaceae bacterium
GTCCGCTGGCCCGGGAAGATCCCCGCGGGCACCGTCTCGAACACCGTCATGTCGCACATGGACTGGATGCCGACGCTGCTTTCGGCCGCCGGCGTCAAGGACGTCGGCGAGAAGCTCAAGAAGGGACACCAGGCCGGCGCCAAGAACTTCAAGGTGCATCTGGACGGCTACGATTTCCTCCCGTACCTCACCGGTCAGACGAAGACGGGCCCGCGCCAGGACTTCTTCTACTTCTCCGACGACGGCGGCCTGACGGGGCTGCGCTACGACAACTGGAAGGCCGTCTTCGCGGAGCAGCGGGTGCAGGGAACGTTGTTGGTTTGGGGTGAGCCCTTCACGCGCCTGCGCATACCGAAGCTCTTCAATCTGCGCACCGATCCGTACGAGCGCGCGGACGTGACGTCGAATACATACTGGGACTGGTACATCAATCACGTCTTCTTGCTCGTGCCGATGCAGGGGTACGTGGGCAAATTCCTCCAGAGCTTCAAGGAGTTCCCGCCGCGCCAGAAGGCACCGAGCTTCACCATCGACCAGGTGATGGAGTCACTTCAGACGCCGGGGCGCTGAGCATGGCCGCTACCTTCGCGCAGAGCCGCGGGTGGAGCTCGGCAACGATCCTGTTCGCGCTGATCTCGCTCGCCTGCGCGAGCTCCACGGTCCCGTGCCCCGAGTCGACGACCCCGTTCGTCGTAAGACCCGCCGCAGCGGAGCCTTCCGCCGCGGCCGTCGCGCCCGCGCCACCTCCGAACCCCGCCGATCCGCTGCCCTCGTGGAACGAGGGGCCGACCAAACAGGCGATCCAGAGCTTCGTGGCGCGAGTGACGACGCCGGGCGGCGCGGACTTCGTCCCGGTGCCCGAGCGCATCGCCACCTTCGACAATGATGGGACCCTCTGGTCGGAGCAACCCGTCTACATTCAGCTCGCGTTCGCGCTCGATCGCGTGCGCGAGCTCGCTCCGCAGCACCCCGAGTGGAAAACGAAGGAACCGTTCAAGTCCGTCCTCGCGGGCGACTCGAAGACGGCGCTCGGCGCCGGAACGAAGGCGCTCGGCGAGCTCTTGGCGGCGACGCATACGGGCATGACGACCGTCGAGTTCGAGGAGATCGTAGGGCGCTGGTTCGCCACGGCCAGGCACCCGAAGTACGGGCGCCCGTACACCGAGTGCGTTTACCAGCCGATGCTCGAGCTGCTCGGCTACTTGCGCGCGAACGGCTTCAAGACGTTCATCGTTTCGGGCGGCGGCGTCGAGTTCATGCGCCCCGTCACGGAAAAACTCTACGGCATTCCGCCGGAGCAGGTGGTCGGCAGCCTGGTCAAGACGAAGTTCGAGCTTCGCGACGGCAAGGCGGTGCTCGTTCGGGAACCGGAGCTCGCCTTTTTGGACGACGGTCCGGGCAAGCCGGTCGCTATCCATCGCAACATCGGGCGGCGCCCGATCGCGGCCTTCGGCAACTCGGACGGCGACCAGCAGATGCTGGAATGGACGGCGGCGGGCGCGGGTCCGCGCTTGATGCTGCTCGTGCACCACACGGACGCCACGCGCGAGGTCGCCTACGATCGGGCTTCCCACATCGGCAAGCTCGACAAGGCGCTCGACGAAGCGAAGGCGAAGGGTTGGACCGTCGCGAGCATGAAGGACGACTGGAAGACGATCTTCCCGAATGCCACGGCTCCGGCGGCACCGCCGGCGCCGTGACGAGAGCGCGGGTCGCGCCGTAACCTTTCGAGGAGGGCGGGGGCTCGGCGTTCAGCCGCGACCGCGGCGCCCGTCAAGTCCAGGAGCGGTGGGGACCGTTCCTGGATCCCGGTCGTGTTCGAAGTCGGCGGTGTGATTCGCGTCGAATCGCGCCTCGTGTTCCAGAACAACCAGACGATCGCCGGGCAGCGGCGCCGGGCGGGGGCATCACCATCTACGGCGACGGTACGTCGGTTTCCGCTGCGAGCGACACGATCAATTCCCCGGCGCGGTTGCAGACGCGTCGCCGCTGACCTCTACTCGGGCCCCGATGAGCTCGCGGGGATTCCTTTCGTGTCGGGTGGTCTTCACGTCATGGCTCGCGTCCACCGCGCTCGTCGCCTGTGCGGGAGCCCCGCCGCCGCCTCCGCGTGAAATCCCGTACGTCTCGATCGAGCTCCCACCGAGCGCCCGAAATTTCCAGGTCCACGAACGTGGCGAGAAGCACAAGCGCGTCCAGGTTCGTTTCGAGATGGCCCCCGAAGACCTCACGCTCTTCGTGGGGCGGCTACCGTGTCGTCTGGATCCCGAGCAGCGGGAGCCGCCCCGGCACGCCCTGGTCGTCGACAACGACCAGGTTTGGTACACGCCCGAGAAGGCGACGCGCCATCGCGGCTGCGACAATGACCGTCCCGGAGGCTGGCAGCGCTCGTCCTTTCTGATGGACCTCGGCGACGCGCAGAAAATCGTCGTGTACGCGGTGCTCGAATTGGACTGGACCCGATAGTGTGATGTAACCCGGCGGGCATGCCGGGTCCTTCCGCCGTTCGTCTCGATCGGCGCCGGATCGTGCAGGCGGCGGGGGTGCTCGCGCTGTTCGCGGCGGTCGCCGTCACGATGCACAGCGTCGTCTCACGCCAGGGCGCTCTCGGTCATCCGGACGTCGTGGACCAGTTCCTGCGCGCCCGCGCTTGCGTCGAGCTCGGAGCCTGCGAAGGCCGCGGTCCGCCGACCAGCCTTTCGTCGTCGCTCCATCACGGCGCATTGTGGATTCGCATCGTGGGCTTCTGTCTGGGCACGGGTCTCGGCGTTCAGGGGCTTCAGGTGCTCGGCGTCACCGGAGCCGCGCTCGGCGCGGTCGTGACCTACGCGGCTGCACGCGGTGTGCGTACGCACCGTGCGGCGCTCTTCGCGGGATTTCTCGCCATCGCGCTCCTTGCCATGACGCTCGGGTTCGGAGCGCTCGAGATGCTGCTCGCGATGCCGTTGCCGCTCGCCGCTTACTTCGCGCTCGCGTGCCTGCACGCTCGTTCGGGGAATGCTCTTGCCTGTGCCGGCGCGGCGTTCGCACTCGCGCTCGCCGTCGATCTCGACGTGTCGGCGGCGAGCCTCTTGCCGGTGCTTTTCGTGGCGGCCGTCCTATTTTCGCGACGGCCCGCGCTGGCGCTCGCCGCGTCGTGCACGGCGGTGATCGCTCCGCTTGCCGTGGTGTCGCCGCTCGCTCTCGAGGAGTTCGTGCGGTTCGTTCCGTACTGGCTCTTCGCCGCCGGTGCTCTGGGCGGTACCGCCGCGTTGAGCGTCGCCTGGAAGGCGCGCCCGCGGCTGATCGGGAAGAGCTCGCGCTTCCGGGTGCGCTTCTTGCTCGACTGCGCGACCAGCGTCGCGTTGACCGGCATGATCCTTTTTGTTCTGTTCTCGCGGCACGTGCCGTTGCCGCACCACCTCGCTCCGGCGAGCGTGCCGCTCGCGATCCTCGTATCGCGGCACGCCGCGCGCGCCGGCAAGGCGGGCCTGCTCGTGAGGAGTGCGGCCGTCGCCGGCGGTTTGGGGTTCCTGCTGGCGCCGCGCGCGTCGATTCTGAGCTACGTGCTCGCCGGGTTCGTCCTCGCGCTCGTGGCCGTGGTCCGGGGCGGTTTCCTCGTCCAGCGCGGGCTGCGCCGGGATCTTGCGCGACCTCTGCGGGCGCCTTCCCTCGCCTGGTCCGTCTTGCTTGCGGCCTTGCCGCTCGTCGCGGCCCTACCCGGCTCCGCTGTAACGTGCTCGCCGGCTCAGTCGCTCGCGCTGCCGGAAGCCGAGCGTGTCGCCCTCGGCATCTACGCGCGGGGCTATCGCTTCCCGGAGCTCGTCGAAGCCATTCTGGGTCCCGAGCTCGACGCGCTCCTGCTGATGGCCGTCGTGCGCGCGCCCGGCGCGGTCGAGCTGCCGGTCCGCTCGACGCACCAGCTCGAGCGGACCGTCGTGTCCGAGGCGCCGCGTCGCGCGTACCGTGACCGCTCGCTGGTCGTCGTGAAAGGACCGCGCTCGGACATCGAGGGCCAGCCCGATGTCCTCTTCAGCGTTCCGGCAGCCGGCGGCGTCGTGGTGGGCGTGCTCGAATCGAAGCCGTTCCTGAAGAAGTCCGAATCCGAGGCGTGCTTCTTCGAGAGCGCTGGCACCGAGCCGGTGTTCTGCCGCGAGACGCGACCGGACGCTGCGATCGACTACGAGCCGCCCTACCTCTCGCGCTTCGGAGAGCTCGTGCGGCCGCTCCCTCCCGGCTGGTTCGCGGAGGCGTCGCTGCGCTGGCGCGTGGCCGTGCGCACGGACGGACGGGGCGAGCCACACGTGATCCGCGCCCTCGACACCTGGCCGGCGCGCTTTCGCATCACGCGGGTCGAGGGCGTCGCGTTCGAGGGCAGCTTGCCGGCTCGTGAGGTGCGCTTGCTCGACCGGATCGCCGAGAGCGGCCACATCGAGTTTTCGGGGAGTGCCTACCGCCTGGGCACGAAGTACGTCGCAGGCGGCGTGGCCGACCCGTTCGTCGAGGTGCGCGCCGCGAGCAGCCGCGTGCTCGACTCGCTCCGCGGCGGCGAGGAAGCGCTGTGCGGGGATCTCCCCGGGAGCATCATGTTCGCTCTCTGGCGGGGTGGGATCCACGACCGGCCGGCTTCGCTCGCCCGCAGCGCACCCGCTTTCGAGCCCTCGGAATAGCGAGAGTCTCTCGCGCAACCTGATCGCCGGCTCGTTCCCGGCATGAAGCACGACTCAGGTTGCAAGGACTCCGCCGCTGGCAGCGACGTTCCGGGAAGCGCGCGCGACGAGTATCACGTCGAGCACCGCCCGCTCCGCTGGGCAGTAGGACAATTGCATCACAACGCTTGCCACTCAGCACCTGCAGTCGGGGTTGACGCGAAGAACCGATGAGCGCCGGCGCCCGCGAAATCTTCGAAGCTTGGAATTGGAATGGCTGCCCCCGAGTAGTACGGCGAAGTTCGTCCCGTCGTGCTCGGCCTTCGGCCTGCGCGCGAACGGGCGCCCGCCTTGCGCCGGCTTCGCCGGCGCGGGGGCGCAGCGGCAATTGGGCGCTGGAGTGCGTAAAGGTCACGGTATCCGACGCCCACGTGGGCTCGCGAGTTGGGAAGGGTCGTGGCGTTCCGAACGGGAAGGTCGTTCCGAACAAGAAGGATCGTGGCGTTCCGAACGGGAAGGGTCGTGGCGTTCCGAACGGAAAGGTCGTGGCGCGCCACGCCACGGCGGCGTCACGATGACTGAAGCGCGCGGGGTGGCGTGGTGCTCGGCGTCGCGGCTCCGTGCTCGAAGTCGTCGGCGGGATTTCTCCGCGTTGACGAGCGCCGCGCCGCCCGAGCCCTCGGGGCTGCGCGTCTCCCGCGCATGCTGGCAGATCCGTGTCGATTGAGTTGGTTCGAAGCGGGTCGCAGAAGTTTGATCAAGCCCACGTGGACGGCGCTTCACCTTGTGGCGCGGGAGTACATGGCCTCGAGAGCACGGCGGCGCTCGCGCGCGCGTCGGCGTGGACACGTGAGTGAGTTCTATCGCGTTCATCTGTCACCTCTGTCATCGGTCACTCGACTGCCGAGTTTCCGGTCCCAGCCCTTTTTTTTCGTCAGCGGACGGCGCTTTCCGCTTGACGGAAAGATTCGGGGTGAAGTCGCGAGGGCGCGATTCGATCTTGAAATGCTGATTGCAGCGCACACGTGCGTACGGGAAGCGTTTTCACGCATCGTTGGCGACGAAGTTCATTTCTCTGCTCGATGACAGAGCTCGCTGGCTCCTGCGAGGGGAAACAGCAGCGTGTTGGAAGGTGAACGCGGGGTAGCGCCAACAAGGAGGACCGACATGTCACAAGTAGCATACGAT
>DASXWF010001248.1:0-1663 GCA_036503835.1 Polyangiaceae bacterium
TCGAGCTCGCCTGCCGCCTGCCGGAGCGCGTGGCCGCGGTCGGCGCCGCCGCACCCGCGCTGCCGCTCTCGTGGGGTCGCGGGCTCCGCGGGGTCGCACGTCTCTGGTCGTGGGTCCCGCCGGCGCTGCCCTGGCTCGGGCGGCGGCTGGTCTCGAGCTACATGAGCAAGACGGGGCTCCCCGGAGTCGTCGACGAGCCCATCCGCGCGCTCTTCGGCGACGCGAGCCGACTCGATCCAGCGTTGCGCGAGCGCTTGCTCGGCGTGTCCGGGTACCGCCTCGGTTGGGTCCCGGAGGCCGCTCGCGCGTACGAAGAGGTGACCCGGAGCCTCGGGCTGGCGTTGCTCCTGCGCTCGCGCGCGGAGCGCTGGATTCGCCGGATCCGCTGCCCGGTGCTCGCGATTCGCGGCGAGCGCGATCCGATCTTCGCCGCGGGTGCCTGGCAAGAGCTCGAGCGGGTGCGGCCGGATTGGGACTACGTCACCCTGACGGACATCGGCCACGTACCGCAACTCGAAGCGCCGGAGGAATGCACGAGCCACATGATCGAGTGGCTTTCGGAACAATCGTCGAGCTGATCCCAGCTGGGTCACCGCCGAGATGCGTGGTATCACGAGGCATGATTCAGGGGCTTGCGCTGGTGTCCGTCTCCCAGGTGCCGGAGGACTTGTTCGCGGAGGCGACCTACCTCGGGCGTAGCCTCAAGCGCATTCCCGAAGCGCTGCTCCCTTCGATCAGCCTGGCGTGCTCGAACACCGGAGCGAGCGCGCGGGGGTTGAGCGAGATCTTCAACCTCGTCATCGACCAGGCCGACCCGAGCACGAACGTCGTGTTCGTCCACGACGACGTCTACCTGAACGACTGGTTCTTCGCGAGGCGCGTGCTCGAAGCGCTCGAACACTTCGACATCGTCGGACTCGCCGGCAGCGCCAACCCGGATCTCTCTCAACCTTCCTGGGGGATCCGCTTCGACGACGATTTGAATCCGCTCGGCTGGCAGCCCGACACGCAACGTTCGGGGATCGTCAACCACTTCGACTACGCGTGTCCGAACATCAGCGTCTACGGGCCGACTCCGCTCGCGTGCAGCTTGCTCGACGGCGTGTTCCTGGCCGTCAAGATGGCGGCCGTCAAGGAGCGCGGCCTGCGCTTCGATCCGCGCTTTCGTTTTCATTGCTACGACATCGACTTCTGCCGTAGCGCCGCCCAAAAAGGCTTGAAACTCGGCACGTGGCCGATCGCGGTGACCCACGACAGCTCCGGAAGCTGGACGTCGCCCGAATTCAAGCGAGCCGCTCGTGCCTACTTGGAGAAATGGGCGCCGGCGAAGACCTCGACGTAGGAACGCCCACCAACGCCATCACCGTCTACCAGCCGTTCGTCGGTGACTTCGACGGCTGGACGCATCCAGCTATCCGTCCCACAATGGGTACATGGTGGATTCGGACTGCAGGCGTTCGAACGCACGGCACGGGGCAACGACCGGCCTGGCCCTCCTGCTGGCCGTCGCGTCGGGCTGTGGCGGTCAGTCGGTGAGTGGTCCGGAGGACGGGGGCGAAGGCGGAGATTCGGGAGCGGGCGCGGCGGGCAAATCCAGCAACGCCGGTTCCGCCGGAGTCGGGACGGGCGGCTCGGGAACGAATGGGGGCTTCGCCGGAACGCC
>DASXWF010001249.1:0-19577 GCA_036503835.1 Polyangiaceae bacterium
GCCGAGCTCGAGCGAGCGCTCGTGGAGCGACCGCCCCAGCAGCCGAAGGACGGCGCCGTATTTCGCGCGGGCTTCGATCCCGAGCTCGACGAGCTCGCCGGGCTCGCGAAGAGCGGAGCCGAGCGCATGGTCGAGCTCGAGACCCGGCTCCGCGACGAGACCGGCATCACAACGCTGAAGCTCCGCTACACGCGCGTCTTCGGCTGGTACATCGAGGTCACGCGCGCCCAGGCCTCGCGCGTTCCGTCGGAATTCCGGCGCAAGCAGACGGTCGCGACCGGCGAACGCTACACGACGCCGGAGCTCGACGAGCTTGCCGATCGCATCCTCCACGCCGAGGAGCGTCACCGCGAGCGCGAGCTCGGCCTGCTGAAGGCGCTGGTCGGCCGCGCCGGGACCGAGGCCGAGCGCGTGCGTGCGCTCTCCGCGCGGGTCGCGCGCTGGGACGTGGCGGCGGCGCTCGCCGAGGTCGCGCACCGCAACGACTACGCGCGTCCCACGGTGGACGAATCCGACGAAGTCGTGATCCGCGACGGCCGCCACCCGGTGGTGGAGCGGCTCTCCGCGCGCGGCCGCTTCGTCCCGAACGACGTGACGCTCTCGCTCGACGCGGAGCGGCTCTGGCTCGTCACCGGCCCCAACATGGCCGGCAAGAGTACGCTGCTGCGCCAGGTCGCGCTCACCGTGATCCTCGCTCAGCTGGGCGGCTACGTGCCCGCCAAGAGCGCCCGCGTCGGCATCGTGGATCGCGTCCTCTCGCGCGTCGGCGCGAGCGACGATCTCGCCCGCGGCGAGAGCACCTTCATGGTCGAGATGCGCGAGACCGCGGAAATCCTGCGCTCGTCGACGCGTCGCTCGCTCGTGATCCTCGACGAGATCGGGCGCGGCACGAGCACCTTCGACGGCCTGGCCATCGCCTGGGCGGTCGCGGAGTACCTCGACGAAGCGATCGGTTGCCGAGCGCTCTTCGCCACGCACTATCACGAGCTCACCGCGCTCGCCGAGAGCAGCCGCCACGTCGCCAACTACAGCGTGAGCGCGCGCGAGCAGGACGGCGACGTCGTCTTCTTGCACCGTCTCGTGCGCGGGGCGGCGAGCCGAAGCTACGGCGTCGCCGTCGCCAAGCTCGCGGGCCTGCCCGAATCGGTGCTGGCTCGGGCGCGCGCCGTGCTCGCGACGCTCGAAAGCGGGCAGCGGGCATCCCAGGAACGCGGGGCGAAGGTGCGCGCAGGCAACGCCGATCAGCTCGGGCTCTTCGCGCCTCCGGACCCCGCGGGCAGCGCGGGGGCGGAAGTCCTCGAAACGTTGCGCGCGCTCGACGTGGATCGCGTGACCGGGATCGAAGCGCTGCAGCTGCTCGCGCGGCTGAAGGCGAAAATCTAGCGGTTCTCTCGGGGTTTCAGCGAACGCTCAGCGTGAACTCGCCGGGTTCGGGCGAGGTGAGCAAGAGGGCGCGCGCCGGGCGATCGAAGTCGAACGGCACGCCCGGGGCGACGTCGGCGATTTGCGTCGGATCGCCCGAGAGCGCGATGCGCGCCGTGACCGGCGCGCTCGAGTCGACCGTGAAGCCGCGCGCGTCGCCGGAGAGCGCGACGTAGACGAGCCCGGACTCCTCGACGGTATCGTTCAAGCTCGAGCCCGTTTCGACGGAGACGGCCGCCGGCCCTTCCCCGAGATCGAAGCTCGCGAAGTGATACCCGCTCGCTTCGTCGTCGAGCGCGACGGCCATGGCCATGTCGAGGAAGAGCTGCCAGCCGTCCTGCCCGGCTCCGACGCTCGCGAGCGCGGCGTCGATGCCGGCCCAGTCGTTCTGCGGCTCCCGCGTGACGGCGCCGAGGAGCTCGGCTCCGCCGCGCTCCCAGAGATAGCTGCCGAACAGCAGACCGGCGCCGTAGTTGAAGTCGGAAATCTCGGTGACGCCCGGGCCCCAGCGTTGGTTCGTGTCGTGCAAAAATCCCGAGAGCCACTCGCCGTCCGTGAAGTAACCGTTCAAGGTCATGGCCGCCTCGGCGAGCGACTCGTCGACCCAGATCGACTCGTTCGAGTCGAGGCCTCGGTGGATGGCGTGCACGGTTTCGTGGGCTGCGATCGAGAGCGCCTCGTCCGTACGCAGGCTGCGCAGGAGCGGTCCGTCCAGGTGAAGCTCCAGGCGAGCGCACCAGCTGCACAGGTAGCCCTGACCCGCGCCGCCCGAGCTGATCAGGAAAATCGGGAGCTTGCCGTTGGTGAGCCCGGCTTCGTCGAGCGCGCCGAACACGAGCTCGTCCGCCGGCAGGATGCCGAGCTCGGGATAGGCGCTCCCCGCATGACCCGTGAGCTCGTAGGCGTAGAGGAACGCGTCGACGTCGGCCTGGGTGAAGGGCGGTGCGCCGGGAGCGTACTCGGTCTCCCAGAGATCGTCCGCGACGTAGAACAGCGTCCGATTGCCTTCGCCCCGGCACGTCGCAGTGACGGTGTTCACGTCGTGGCTGCCGAGGTCGTACACCTCGGTCGTCTCCGCCTGTCCGTAGCAAGGCGAGAGCGTGTAGTCGGGGACGGGCGGCCCGCCGGCGTCGTTGCCCGCGCTGCCCGCGCTCGTTCCGCCCGTGCTTCCCCCGCGTCCGGCCGCGCTCATGCCGCCGCGTCCGGAACCCGCCGTATTGCCGCCGCGACCAGCGTCGTCGCCTTCCTCCGCAGGCGTTCGCAGCGGATCGCTTCCACACGCAGCGAGCCCGAAGCCGAGCAGCACCGAGAGCACCGAACGAAGCATCACCCCGAGGATAGCCGATACGGACCAGTGCAGCGGGAGTGAGATGAAGTCAATTTTGAAAAGAGCTGCACTAGGCGGACGCGAAGCGGACGCGGGGTCTGGGGCGCCAGCCCCAGCGGAAAAGAATGGGGCACGCCCTGCGAAGCAGGGCCAATCATCGCTTGCGATGATTGCGCGCATCTCATGCGCGGTGCACTAGCGCTGCCGTGGTGCCGGCGGCGTCGCGTTGCGACCATCCTCGGGCCATGCGTGGCGCGGGTAGCGGCGCATCAGCTCGCGGCGAATGGCCGGGTAGTGGCGCTCCCAAAACCCCGCCAGATCCGTGGTGACCTGCACCGCTCGCTGGTTCGGGGCCAGAAGGTGCAGCGTGAGGTCGAGGCGGCCTCCGAGGATGCGTGGCCCGCTGACGGCCCCGAAGAAATCCTGCAGCCTCGATTCAATCCAGGGCGTCTTGCCGGGGTCATAGTGGATCGTGGCCTGACGCCCGCCGCCCAGCCGAACCTGTTCCGGCACCTCGTTCTCGAAGAGCCGGCGCTGCTCCGGGGAGAGCTCGGCGGTCGCGAAGCCGAGCCAGTCGAGCTTCTCGAGCTCGGCGAACGAGCTCACTTGCTCCGCGGCGCCGAGCAGCGCTCGCTCGAGCGCGGCCTCCGGCGACGGATCGAGGCCCGCCTTCGGGAAGTACTCGACGAGCAGCGCCCAGCGCGAGACGAGCCTCAGCGCGCGCTCGCTCTTCAGAAAGCGCGTCGGCTGCTCGCGGGCGGCGGCGAGCAGCACGCGAGCGGTCTCGGGCGACGGCGGCGAGAGACCGCGCGACTCGTCGAGCACGATCGCCCCGTACCTCAGCGCCGACGCGCGTTCGACGCGCTCGCTCTCCGGTACCCAGACGAGCTCGTCGCGTGCTTCGACGCGCGAGCCGGCGAGCTCGAACAGATCGTTCTCGTCCACGGCGCTCGCCGAGCGCACGATCGTGCCGCGCCCGGGCTGCTCTTCGGCGTCGACCGCGACGAGCAGCGCGGCGTCGTGCACCACGCTCTGCTCGGAGAGGCGCGCGGTCCGGCCGTTCGCCAGTACGAGATCGGGCTCGCCGCGCCGGCGGCGGCGCGCGACCCGGTCGGGAAATCCCGCGAGAATCGAGGCGAGGAGCGCGCGGTCGACCTCGTCCTGGCTCTCGGGGGCGGGAGCCTGGTTCTTCGTGCGCCGCGCGATCTGCCGGCGCCCGCGCTCGACGGCTTCCACCGAGCGCGGATCGAGACCGAAGCTGCGCAGCCGGTGAGCTTCGAAGCGCGCGTGGCTCGCTTCGCCGAAGCGCTCGGCGAGCTCGAGCAGATCCGACGGACCGCTCGCGTCCGTCGCGCGGCGCTCGCCGCGCTCACGCAGGGAGGCACGCGCGCCGGCCCGGATGTCGCGCTCGCCGATCAGCGCCGCCACGAGCGCGGCCTCCTCGGCGACGCCGCGGCGCTCGCCCTCGGCCACGATGCGCGCGAGCCGGGGCGGCAGCGGCAGCGCGACGAGGCGCCGGCCGACGGGCGTGAGCGTTCCGTCCGGCTCGACGGCGCCGAGCGAGCGCAGCAGCTCCTCGGCCGCGGCGATCCCCGCGGCCGGCGGGGGCGAAAGCCAGGCGAGCTCCTCCGCGCTCCTCACGCCCGCGGCGCGCAGCGCGAGCAGGGACTCGGACAGGTCGCTGCGCAGGATTTCGGGCGCGTCGTAGGCGGGCCGGAGATCGAAATCGCCGCGCGTGTAGAGGCGCAGCACGCGCCCCTCGCGCGTGCGCCCGGCGCGGCCGGCTCGCTGCGTCGCCGAGGCGCGGCTGATCTTCGCGAGGGCGAGCGTGGCGAGGCCGGACCAGGCCGAGTGGCTCGCGACGCGCGCGAGACCGCTGTCGACCACGGCGGAAACCCCGTCGATCGTGAGTGACGACTCGGCGACGTTGGTGGAGAGCACGACCTTGCGGCGCGCCGCGGGTTCCACGGCGCGCGCTTGCTCCGCGATCGGCAGATCGCCGTGCAGCGGCAGCACCAGGACGCCGCGCTCCTCGGCGAGCGAGGCGAGTGTCTCGCTCGCGCGCCGGATCTCGGCTGCGCCGGGTAAGAACACGAGGATGTCGCCGTTCGCCTGTTCGTCGAGCAAGCGCCGCACGGCGCTCGTGACCTGCTTCTCGAGCGGCCGGTCGTCGATCTGCGTGGCGTGCTCGATCGCGACGGGGAACAGCCGGCCCTCGCTGCGCAGCCGCGGCGCGCTCAAGAACTCCGCGACCGGCTCGGCGTCGAGCGTCGCGCTCATCACGGCGAGCTTCAGGTCGGGGCGCTGACCCGCGCGCAGCCGCTTCAGCAGCGCGAGCAAAAGATCCGTATCGAGGTGGCGCTCGTGGAACTCGTCGAGCACGACCGCCGCCACGCCGCCGAGCGCCGGATCCTCGAGCAGGCGGCGGACGAGCACGCCCTCGGTCACGTAGCGAACGCGCGTGTTCTTGCCGGCGACCTCCTCGAAGCGCACGCTGTAACCCACTCGCTCTCCGAGCCTTTCGCCGTGCTCGTCCGCGACGCGCCGCGCCGCGAGCCGCGCCGCCAGCCGCCGCGGCTCCGTCACGAGCACTTCCGCGTGCGCGCCCAGGCTCTCCTGAAGTGCCCAGGGGACGCGCGTGGTCTTTCCCGCGCCGGGCGGCGCTTCCAGCACCAGGACACCCTGGGCGGAAAGCGTGCTCGAAATCTCGCCGAGCAGGGGATCGATGGGCAGCGACTGCACGGGTCGGATTCTGCAACGTTCCGAGCGGACCGGCACTATGATCCCGGCGTGGCTCGGAACGGTGCTTTCTTCGATATGGACCGGACGCTGGTCAGGAAGGACACGTCGGCTCTGTACACCCGCTATCGCCGTGACCTCGGCGAAGCGACGGTGAAGGACGCACTCCAGGTCGGCTGGTGGGCGCTTCAGTACACGCTCGGCGTGATCGACGCGCCGCGCGTCGCCGTGGAGGCGCTCAGAAGCTTCCGCGGCAAGGAAGAGCGCTGGCTGCTCGACTCCTGCGAAGGCTGGTTCAAGGACTACGTCCTGCAGCACATCCCGGCGAAGGCGCGGGAAGTCGTCCAGCGCCACCGCGAGAGCGGCGACTTCATCGCCATCGTCACGGGAGCCACGCGCTATGCGGCCGAGCCGCTCGGGCGTGAGCTCGGCATCGAGACCGTCGTTTGCACGCGGCTCGAGGTCGATCCCGCGGGCTGCTTCACGGGTTTGCCGATCGAGCCGCTCTGTTACGGGACCGGCAAGCTCGAGCTCGCCCGCCGGGTCGCCGCGGTCGAGGACGTGGATTTCGCGAACTCCACGTTTTATAGCGACAGCATCACGGATCTGCCGCTGCTCGAAGCCGTCGGTAGGCCCATCGTCGTGAACCCCGATCGGCGCCTGCGTCGCGTGGCGCAGAAGCGCGGCTGGGTCGTCGAACGCTGGTGAACCGCGTCCGGGTCGTCGTGCACCGCGTCAGACGCGCGGCCCGCGATCGAGCAAGAGATAGCGCAGCCGGCCCACGATCACGTCGAGCGCCTCGGCGTTCTCGCCGCCCTCCGGCACGATGATGTGCGCGAAGCGTTTGCTCGGCGCGACGTGCGCGAGGTGCATCGGGCGCACGGTGCCGTAGTACTGCGCCTCGATCGTCGCGATTTCCCGGCCTCGCTCGACGAGGTCGCGCCGGATCCGGCGCATCAGGCGGATGTCGTCGTCGGTGTCGACGAAGATCCGCAGATCGAACGACGCGCGGAGCTCGGGCACTGCGAACAGCAAGATGCCTTCGACCACCACGATGGGGGAGGGCACGACGTGCCGGCGCTCCGGGCGGCGCGTGTGAGTGGCAAAGTCGTAGCGCGGGCAAGCGACGGCGCGGCCGGCCTTGAGCTCGGCCAGGTGCTCGACGAGCAGGCTGTTTTCGAGCGCGTCCGGCTCGTCGTAGTTCAGCGCGTGGCGCGCTTCCGGCGGTAGGTGCGAGCGGTCGCGGTAATAGCCGTCGTGGTCGAGCACCGTCACGCTCCCGGCCAGGGCGGCGCCGATGCGCTCGGCGAGCGTCGTCTTGCCGCTGCCGGTACCACCGGCGATGCCGAGCAGGAGCGGGGCTTCGGACATGCCTCATCCTGCCCGGGATTCCGTCCGCGGGCGAGTGGCATGCCTCTCGAGAAGCCCTACCACTACTGTCAGAGATTGACTTTCTTCTTCGGGATTTCGGGGATTCGCTGGCCGATGCCGCTCTCCAGAGACCCCGACAGCAGTGCTAGGGCCCGCTGATCTCGCGGACGCTGCCCTTCTTGTACCAGAGGCCGTCTTCGCCGACGTTGTCGCTGCGGAAGTAGACGGTGATGTTCGGCTTGCCGCTCTCGGACCCCTCGCGATCGGGCGCGGCGGTGAGCGGCAGGGTGGGCTCGATGCCGCCGTCGCATGGTTCGCCGCCGACGCCGAAGTTCGTGCCGTCGTCCTCGAGCTCGTTGACGAGCTGCCAGTCGCCGCCGTCTTCGCCGTCCGTTTCGTCGAGGTAGAGCTCCTGCTTCACGTGCCCGTTCGGCAGGTCGTAGACGACGTGCTTGTAGCCGATCCAGCGATCGTACGGCATGCCGTCGTCGAAGTGGGAAACGTTGCGGGTCGCGGTCGAATCGGGGTGGTTGGTCTCCTTCTCGAAATCGAAGTGCCCGTCGTAGCGCATGCGCGCGCCGATGCCGCGCGTGTCGCACTTGTCGACGTCTTCGTCGCCCGTCGTCCCGTGGTTCGAGCGCGCGATGCCGACCATGCCGCCGTAGGCCGTGCCCTCGTCGTCGACGCGGCGGAAGTACATCGTGATCTCGACGTTCCGCCACTGATCCTCGAGCTCGGGATCGTGGATGTACATGCGCGGCACGCTGCCCGAGATCTTGAGCGTCCCGTCGCCTTCGACGCGGTAGTCGGCGTTGCCGTGGTTCGCGTCGAACCACTCGTCGCCGGGATCCTCGCCGCTGAAGGTGCGCGGGTCGTCGTCCCACTTCGCGTACCACTTCTTGCCGTTCGGGAGCGACGGGTAGAGCTCGGTCACGCCGAACGGATCGCTTCCGCCACCCGTTCCCGCCGTTCCGCCTGCGCCGGGAGCGCCCGCTTCGAGCGTGCCACCGCTCCCGGGATCACCGGCACCTCCGCCGGCCCCCGCACCGCCGCTGTTCGAACCTGCGTTCGCTCCGCCCGAGCCTTTGCCTCCCGCACCGGCTCCGCCGAGTGCGCCGCCGGTCCCGGTTCCGCCTGCGCCGCCCTTGCCGGTGCTGCCCGCCGAGCCCGCCGAGCCGCCGCCGCCCGCCTTGCCGGCTGCCGCCGAGCCGGCGCTACTCCCGGCCTGACCGGCTGCGCCGCCCTTGCCGCTCATCCCGCCCGAACCGGCACCCGAGTCGTCCCCGGGCTCCGCCCCGTCGGACGAACAGGCTGAAATCAGGGCGAGGACGGCGAGGGTGCGGGTGGTGGCGGACATGCAACGAATCATGTACCCCCGCCGGTTCGGGAAGGCTCAGACTCGACTTTCGCTGCCCTGGAAGAAACCAGGACGCATCCGAGTTTACAAGCCGGCGGCCGTTCCGTACGGTCCGCCGGCTCATGGCCGCTTCGCCGACCGGTCGCGCCGCTCCGGTGCTGTTGTTGGGCGCGGGCCTCACCGGTCTCAGCGCGGCGCACGCGCTCGAGCGCGTGGGCGTGCCGTACCGGCTGCTCGAGAAGCTGCCGTGGTCGGGCGGTCACGCCGTCACCACCCTCGACGAAGGGTACCGCTTCGATCGCACGGGCCACCTCCTGCACCTGCGCGATCCCGCCTTGCGCGCGGAGGTCCTCGAATGGCTCGCCGGTGATTGCCTGGAGATCGCGCGCAGGAGCCGGGTCTGGTCGAACGGCGTCTACACGCGCTATCCGTTTCAGGCGAACACGTTCGGACTGCCGCCGGACGTCGCCCGCGAGTGCGTGCTCGGCTTCGTGCAGGCGCACTTCGCCGAACGGCGCAAAGAGCCCGCCAATTTCGAGGAGTTCTGCCTCGCGCACTTCGGCCGCGGGATGACGCGCCATTTCATGCTGCCGTACAATGCGCGGCTCTGGGGCGTTCCCCCGAGCGAGATCACGAGCGCGTGGTGCCAGCGCTTCGTGCCGCTGCCCAAGCTCGAGGACGTGATCGCGGGCGCCGTCGGTTCGAACGACCGGGAGCTCGGGTACAACCAGACGTTCCTGTATCCGCGCCTCGGCATCGGCGAGCTGCCGCGCGCGCTCGAACGCCGGGTCACGGGCCTCGAGCTCGGCCGTGCGCCGCGCCGCATCGACCTGCGGGCGCGCGTCGCCGAGCTCGACGACGAGCGCGTCCCGTTCGACGTGCTGCTGAGCAGCGTGCCGCTGCCGGTTCTGCTCGGCCTGCTCGACCCGTTGCCGGACGAAGTGCGCGCCGCCGCGGCGAAGCTCCGCGCCACCCACCTCTACTACCTCGACCTCGCGCTCGAGCGCGCGCCGCGCACGGACTTTCACTGGGTCTACGTGCCCGAGGCGAAGTACCCCTTCTACCGCGTCGGTTGTTACAGCCACTTCTCACCGGAGCTCGCGCCTCCCGGCGCGGGGAGCCTCTACGTGGAGCTCGCCGATCGCAGCGAGCCGGAGCTCGATCGTGTGACCCGCGAGGCAGTGGCGGGCCTCGTCGAGATGGGCGTGCTCGGAGGCGCCGGCGACGTCCGCTTCGCGCGCCTGCGCCGCATCGACTACGCCTACGTGATCTTCGACCACGCCTACTACTCCGCGCTCGGCGTGATCCAGCCGTTCCTCGAGGGGGAGCGCATCGTGTCGACCGGTCGCTACGGCGGCTGGAACTACTCGTCGATGGAGGACGCCCTGCTCATGGGGCGTGCGGGCGCGGCGCGGGCGCGTGACTGGCTCGGGAAAGCTGCGGAGCCGTGAGCGAACCGTACATTTCCATCGTCATCCCCGTCTACAACGAGGAGGGCATCCTGCACTCGGCGATCGTCGACCTGCGCGAGCGCCTGGCGCCGCTGCGCTGGAGCTACGAGATCGTCCTCGCCGAGAACGGTTCACGCGATCGCACGGTGGCGGTGGCGAGCGAGCTCTCCGCCAAGTACCCCGAAGTCCGTCTGATCTCCACGGGCGAGCCGAACTACGGCCGTGCGCTCCGCGCCGGCATCCTCGACGCTCGAGGCGAGCTCGTGCTCTGCGACGAGATCGACCTCTGCGACGTCGACTTCCACCGCCAGGCGGTCGAGCTCCTGGAATCGCGCATCGTCGACCTCGTAATCGGCTCGAAACTGATCCAGGGGGCTTCGGACGAGCGCCCCTTGTTCCGGCACGCGGCGAGCATCGTCTACACGGGCCTGCTCCGCAGCCTGCTCGACTTCCGCGGGAGCGATACGCACGGCCTCAAAGCCTTCCGTCGCGACCGCGTCGCCCCGCTCGTCGAAGCCTGCCTCACCGACAAAGACGTCTTCGCGAGCGAGTTCGTGATCCGCGCCTACCGCGCCGGCGTCCCCATCCACGAAATCCCCATCCGTGTCGTCGAAAAGCGCCCCCCCTCCATCAACCTCTTCAAACGCGTCCCCAACGTCGCGAAGAACCTCGCGAAGCTGAGCGTTGCGATCCGGGTGGGGAAGACACCGAAGGTCTAGCGATCGGTCGGCGTTGGGGCGGACGGGGGAGTGTTTGGTGGCGTTGGGTGGGCGCGGGAGTGTTTGGTGGAGTTGGGGTGGGGGGGAGTGTTTGGTGGCGGAGAGGGATTTTCTTTGCCGCCAAGACGCCAAGGGAGACGCCAGGGCCCGCCAGCGGAATCTTTTGTTGGTTGATCGCGTGACGTGCGCCACCGTGAAACGAGGCGTTGCTCTGGGTGCCGCAGGACGCCAGTCGATGCTCGTCGCGCTGCTCCGGTTCCGCACCGCCGAGAAACCAACCCCCCCCAAAAATCATCTGGCGGGCCCCGGCGTCTCCCTGGCGTCTTGGCGGCAAAATCAACCGCCGCCGGTGGCCCTAACGCTTTCAAACTCGCGCCAGCGTCAATGCGCAGAATTCCAATCCTTCCCGCTGCCCACGTCGACTTCGAGGGGCACCAGAAGCGAATAGACGCTCTCCATTGCTTTTTTGATGGCGGCCTTCGCTTCGTCTACCTCGGGGTCGGGGACTTCGAAGACGAGTTCGTCGTGGACGGAGAGGATCATGCGGGTGCCAGGGGTGACGGGCCTCTGCATCGCCAGCATGGCGAGTTTCAGGATGTCGGCCGCGCTGCCCTGGATGGGCATGTTCATCGCGATGCGCTCGGCCGCGAGGCGCTCGGCGCGGTTGCCGCTCTTGATGCTCGGCAGGAGGCGGCGCCGGCCGAGCAGGCTCTGGACGGCTTCGCCGCCGCGGGCGCGCTCGAGGGTCTCGTTCATGAAGCGGCGCACCCCTTGGTAGCGCTGGAAATAGGCGGCGATGAAGCTCGCCGCCTCGGCGCGCGGGATTTTCAGGACTTTGGCGAGGCCGCTGTCGCCCTGGCCGTAGATGATGCCGAAGTTGACGGCCTTGGCGCGCGTGCGGTGCTCGCGCTCGACGGCGTCGGCGCCGAGCGAGAAGATTTCCATCGCCGTGCGCAGGTGGATGTCCTGTCCGGTCCGGAAGGCGTCGAGCAGCACCGGATCCTGCGAGAGGTGCGCGAGCACGCGGAGCTCGATCTGCGAGTAGTCGGCGCTCACGAGCTGTTTGCCCGGAGGCGCCACGAACGCCGCGCGGATCTTGCGACCGAGGGCGCTGCGGATCGGGATGTTCTGCAGGTTCGGGTCGACGGAGGAGAGTCGCCCCGTCGCCGCGACGGTCTGCTCCCAGGTCGTGTGCACGCGGCCGGTCCGCGCGTCGATCAGGCTCGGCAGGGCGTCGATGTACGTGCCCTTGAGCTTCGAAATCTGCCGGATCTCGAGCACGATCCCCGGTAGTTCGTGATGATCGCTCAGCGCCTCGAGGGTCTCGGCGTCGGTCGATCGCGAGGTCTTCGTGCGCCTGAGCGGCTTCAGTCCGAGCTCGTCGAACAGGATGCCCTCCAGCTGGCGGGGCGAGTTCACGTTGAATTCGTGGCCGGCCGCGCGGTGCGCCTCGGCTTCCAGGCGCTGGATTTCGCGCTCGCAGTCGCCGCCGAGCGCGGCGAGCACGCCCGTGTCGACGCCCACGCCGGCGAGCTCGAGGTCGACGAGCTCCCGCGCGAGCGGCATTTCGAGCTCGTCGAACACGCGCTCGACGCCGGCCTCCGACAGGCGCCCGCGCAGGTGCTCGGCGAGCCGCAGCGCGAAATCGGCGCTCGCCGCGACGTAGTCGGTTGCCTCCCCGCACTCGAGCTGATCGAACGGCGCCTTCTTGCCGCGGCCGCGGTTGGTGATTTCGGCGAGCGGTCGGGTGCGGATGCCGAGCTCGCGCTCGGCCAGCGACTCCCGGTCGTGGCGCGACTCCGGATCGAGCAGGTAACTCGCGAGCCCCGCGTCGAAATGGAAGCCCTCGAGCGGCGCGCCGAAGCGCGTGAGCACGACGCCCGCTCGCTTCAGATCGAGCCCCACCTTCTGCACCTTTTCGTCCGCGAAGAGCGGGCGCAGGAGCTCGAGCGCCGCGCTCGCCGTGAGTTGCTGCGGTGCGCCGATGTAGCGATGCGCGAAGGGCACGTACGCCGCCTTGCCGAGCTCCGCGGACAGCGCGAGCCCGACCAGATCGCCGCGCAGCGCCCCCTCCGGTTCGACCGCCACCTCGACGGCGACGCGCCCGATCCTGCCTGCGGCCTCCACGAGTGCGCGGAGCTCCTCGAGATCCGTCAGCGTCCGATACTCGCCGGCTCCGGAGAGGTTCGGGGCCGGTACGGCGTCTGCGCGTGACGCGGCGCTCGCCGGCCCCGTGGTTTTGCTCGGCGAAGCGGCGGCGTTCGGCGCCGCGCCGGCCTCGTTGTCGAGCATGGTGAGCTGCCGCGTGAAGCCGAGCTCCGTGTAGATGCCGCGCAGCGTCTCCACGTCGCGCCCGCCGTATTTCAGGCGCTCGAGATCGAACTCGAGCGAGCAGTCGCCCTTCAACGCGACGAGCCGCCGGCTCAGGAACGCGTCAGCCTTGTGAGCGATCAGCGTCTCGCGCAGCGCCTTGCGCGTGATCTTCTCGACGTTCTCGTAGATGCCCTCGAGGTGCTGGTACTCGACCAAGAGCTCGCGCGCGGTCTTCGGGCCGACGTGCGGTACGCCCGGAATGTTGTCCGAGCTGTCGCCCATCAGCGCGAGCAGATCCCCGAGCTGATCGACGCGTACCCCGAAGCGATCGACGACCTCGGCCGCGCCGACGACCCTGTCGCGCATCGTGTCCCAGAGCACGACTCTGTCCGAGACGAGCTGCATCAGGTCCTTGTCGGACGCGACGATCACGACGCGCACCCCCTTGTCGTGCGCTTGCTTCACCGCGGTCGCGATCAGGTCGTCCGCCTCCACCCCTTCCTGCTTGAAGCACGGGATGGCGAAGGCCTTCACGATGTCCTGAACCCGCCCCATCTGCTGACCGAGGTCCGGCGGCGACGGGGGCCGGTGCGCCTTGTACTCGGGATAGATTTCGCGCCGGAACGTAACCCGCCCGGAATCCATCGCGATCGCGACGAGTTGGGGGCGCCGCTCCCGAACCAGGCGTTCCAGCATCGTCACCGTACCGAGGACGGCCTGAGTGGGTTCCCCGGAGGGACTCTGGAGCGGGGCGATGGCGTGATAGGCCCGGAGCACGTAGCTCGACAGATCGACGATGTAGAGAACGTCGGGCGAGCCGGGTGGGAAGAGCTCCGTAGCCATGCGCGTAGGTACCAGAGTCTGCCGCGAGGTGCGTTCGGCGGCGGGCGGAGGTGTACGCCATGTTTCGGCCGTCCGAGAGCCCGGACTTAACTTTCCCACAAAGACGCCTAGCCGGTCTCCTGGCTTTCCGTCGAAAGTCCAGTTAGCCTTGAAAGCGGTGGCCGAAGCGGACGCTGCATCTCCGACGGCAACGGCGCCGACGCAACTCGTTGCCGGTAAGTACCGCCTCACCGATCTACTCGGTCGAGGCGGGATGGGATCGGTGTGGGCCGGGGTGCACACGACGCTCGGCACCAAGGTCGCGGTGAAGTTCATCGACGCCGAGCATGTCGACAGCCGCGAGGCGCGTCATCGTTTCGAGAACGAGGCGCGCGCGGCCGCAGCACTGCGCAGCAAGCACGTGGTCGAGGTGTACGATCACGGCGTCCTCGAAGACGGCCGGCCGTTCATCGTGATGGAGTTCCTCGACGGGGAGCCGCTCGATCGCAGGCTCGATCGCCTGGGGCGGCTGCCGGCGAAGGATACGTCGCGCCTGGTCGCGATGGTGTGCCGCGCGCTCGCGAAGGCGCACGCGGCCGGCATCGTGCATCGCGATCTCAAGCCCGAGAACGTGTTCCTGGTTTGGGACGACGAAGACGGGGCCGACGTCGCGAAAGTCGTCGACTTCGGCATCGCGAAGTTCACCGACTCGGTGAGCGCGTCGTCGTCGGCCACGCGCACCGGTTCCGTGCTCGGAACGCCCTATTACATGAGCCCCGAGCAGGCGCGGGGACTCCGCACGGTCGACTATCGCTCCGATCTCTGGTCGGTCGGCGTGATCGCGTTCCGCTGCTTGACGGGGCGCTTGCCGTTCGAGGGTGAAGCGGTGGGCGACGTGCTCGTGAAGCTCTGCACGGCGCCGATTCCCACGCCGACGTCCCTCGCGCCCGATCTGCCGCCCGCGCTCGACGGCTGGATGAATCGCGCGCTCGCTCGCGAGCCCGAAGCTCGATTCCAGAGCGCGTCGGAGCTCTCGATGTCGCTTGCGACCCTGTGCGGGCTCACGACGCCGCTGAGCTCGTCGGGGGACGCGTTCCTGGTCTCCGGCATCCCGCTGGGCTCGCACCAGCGATCGCCGACTCCGTTCGTGGCGACGACGCCGTCGGCCGGCGTGACGCCGGCACCCGTACAGACCGGAGCGCCGATCACGCAGACGCCTGCGCCCGGCGCTTCGAAGCCCAAGGTCGGGCAAGCCCTGGCGCTCGTGATCGCGGCGCTCGCGGTTCTGGCCGTCGGCGTGGGCGTCATGGCCAAGGTGCTCGACAAAGGGGACGACACCGGGCCGGCCGCGTCGCAACCCACGGTGACTCCGATCCCGCCCGCGGCCGATCCGCCCGCCAATCCGCCGAAGCCGGTCGACGTCGTCCCGCAGCCGACTGCCGAGCCGCAGGTCGTCGCTCCGCCGCCGCCGAGCGCGAGCCCGCCCGTGCCCACCGCCCAGGTCGCCGTGAAGGCGCAGCCCCCGCGCGGCGGTGGCGGGAGGGGCAAGACGCTCGTGCCGCCGAAGGGTCAGGCCGGCGTGAAGGGCCAGACCGGCGTCAAAGGGCAAACGTCCGTCAAGGTCGAGTCGGACATCGGCTTCTAGGCTCGCGCTTCTCGAATCACTTCCCGAAGTGATGTCGCCGGCGAGGCCGGCCGCTCCGTGCGAACGGGGCGGTCGGACATCTAGCTGCAACGAATTACAGGTCCGTGACATTCGGCCCGAGGGTCGGTGCTACTCGCTGTCGGGGTATGCACTGGGTTTTGTTGATCCTCTACGGATTGGTTCTGATCGTCCTCTGTAGCTACGGCGCTCATCGCGCTCACCTCGCGCTGCAGTGCGTTCGTTTCGGACGCAAGCTCGCGCGGCTCGAAGCGCGGCCGGCGTTGCCCGAAACGCTGCCCGTCGTGACGATCCAGCTCCCGCTCTACAACGAAGCGACCGTCGCGCGCCGCCTGATCCTCGCGACCGGCGCGATGGATTACCCCAAGGACAAGCTGGAGATCCAGGTGCTCGACGACTCGAGCGACGAGACCCAGGCCATCGCGCGCGCGGCGGTGGCGGAGCTCGTCGAGCAAGGCGTCGATGCGGAGTACGTGCGGCGCCCGAGCCGCCACGGCTACAAGGCCGGAGCGCTCGAGTACGGCCTCCGCCGCGCACGCGGCGAGCTCGTCGCGGTGTTCGACGCCGACTTCATCCCGCAGCCCTCGTTCCTGAAGGATGTGGTCGGTCACTTCCGGCACCCGCGCGTGGGCATGGTGCAGACGCGCTGGGATCACGCGAACCGCTCGCACAGCCTGCTCACGCGCATCCAGGCGCTGATGCTCGACGGCCACCACCTGGTCGAGAACCGCGCGCGCTTCGCCTCGGGCTGCTTCTTCAACTTCTCCGGCACCGGCGGCATCTGGCGGCGCGAAGCCATCGACTCCGCGGGCGGCTGGCAGCACGACACGCTCACCGAAGATCTCGACCTTTCGTACCGCGCGCAGCTCGCCGGCTGGCGCTTCGTGTACCGCGCCGACGTCGTGACGCCGTCGGAGCTGCCGGAGGACATGTCGTCGTTCCGGGCGCAGCAATTCCGCTGGGCCAAGGGCACCGTGCAGACCGCGCGCAAGCTCCTGCGCGTCGTGCTGTCCACCGAGCTGCCGCTGGCCAAGCGAGTGGAAGCGGGATTTCACATGCTCCCGCACATGGCCTACCCGGCCATGGTGCTGCTCACCCTCTTGCTCTTGCCCGCGTTGATCTTCATGCCGGCGACGAGCTTCCGCGCGCTCCTGCTGATCGACGTGCCGCTTTGCGTCGGCGCGACCGGTTCGCTCTTCGCCTTCTACGGCATGGCCGAAAAGGCTCGCGGCGGATCGCTGTTCTCGGTCGTGCGCAAGCTGCCGGCCGTGATCGCGCTCGGCGCCGGGCTCGCTCCGCACCTGACGGGCGCGGTCTTCGAGGGTCTCCGTCACATGTCGGGCGAGTTCGTGCGCACGCCGAAGCGGGGCGAGGTCAAGGGTCGCTACCGGCAGGTGTCGAAGCTTCCGCTCGCCGAGCTCGCGCTCGGTCTCGTGTCGCTGACGAGCGCCGTCGCCGCCTACGAGACCGCCCACTACATCGCCATGCCGTTCGCGCTGCTCTTCACCCTCGGCTACGGCTACGTCGCCGCCCTGGTGCTCCGCGAGCAGCTCGGCCGTCCGGCCCCCGCGTCGGTACCGGCATCGCTGGCCGAGACCGCGGAAGTCCCGACCATCGCAAACGCCGCATGATCCTCGGCTCTGCGACAACCTGACACACCACGCTCCCCCCCAAAAACACCCCCATGGACATCCGGGGGCACCAGGGTACTATGCTCCCGAGCGTCTCGACGATGACGAAGGCGGACATCGTGCAGGCCGTGTACACGCGGCTCGGCGGCTTCTCGAAGAAGGAGTCGGCGGATCTGGTGGATCTCGTTTTCGAGACCATGAAGGAAACGCTGGGCCGGGGCGAGAAGATCAAGATCTCGGGCTTCGGCAACTTCGTGTTGCGCGACAAACGCCAGCGTCAGGGTAGAAACCCGCAGACGGGCGACCCGATCGTGATCACCGAGCGACGCGTGCTGAATTTCAAAGCGAGCCAGCTCCTCAAGCAGGCGCTGAACGACGGGGAATCGTTTCCGGATCCCGAAGGGGCGGAGGCGGAAGGCTAAGCGACGTGGACGCGTCGTTCCCTGTCAAGCTCTACTATCGGATCGGAGAAGTCTCGGAGCTCGTCGGAGTGGAGCCGCACGTGCTCCGCTACTGGGAGACCGAGTTTCGTTCGATCCGGCCGCAGAAGTCGCGGAAGGGTCAGCGCATCTACTCGCGCCGCGACGTCGACCGGCTGCTCAAGGTCAAGGACCTGCTCTACACGCACGGCTTCACGATCGCCGGCGCGCGCCGGCGCTTGCGCGAGGCCGGCTCGGAGCCGCCGACCGAAGTGCAGCTGACCGCCCAGGAGCGCACCCACGCCGCCCTGGTCGAGCTCCGCGAAGACGTGCTCGGTATGCTCGCCGAGGTGGACCTCTTGGCCGCCCCCGCGGCCGGAAGCTCCGTGAGCTAGCAGCTCCCGGGCCAGGACCGACGGTACTGACTAACAACGTCCGGGCTTGGCTTGACGCCAAGGACGGGCAACGTCAGATGCCTTCCATCGAAAGGAGCTGACATGGCGGAAGGTTTGAACCGCGTGATGCTGCTCGGCAACCTCGGTGCCGATCCGGAGCTGCGGATGACGAGTGGCGGTCAAGCGGTCTTGAAGCTCAGGCTTGCTACCAGCGAGACGTACCTCGATCGCAACAAAGTTCGCCAGGAGCGGACGGAGTGGCATAGCGTGATCGTCTGGGGCAAGCGTGGCGAGGCGCTCAGCAAAATCCTGTCCAAGGGTTCGCGCATCTTCGTCGAAGGGGGGCTTCGAACTTCCAGCTACGACGACAAGGAAGGGAAGAAGCGCTACAAGACCGAGGTCGTCGCCAACAACATCATCCTTTCGGGCGGCGGCGGGCGCGGCGGACCGCGTTCTTCCGATGGCCCCGGCGCTCCGGACGACGACTCGCCGAACCAGGGCGGTGGCGGTGGCGGTGGCGGCGGCTACGGCGACAGCGACTACGGTGGCGGCGGCAGCGACGACGAAATCCCGTTCTAGAGCCGAGCTCAACCAGCGTGATGCGCTCTAGTGCACCGCGTATGAGATACGCGCAGCCATCGCAAGCGATGGTTGGCCCTGCTTCGCAGGGCGTGCCCCAAGCTTTTCCGCTGGGGCTTCCGCCCCAGACCCGCGTCGGCTTCGCGTCCGCCCCAGTGCAGCGCCGCTCCGAAAGTTGACCTTATTTCGTATGCGCTGCACTAGCCTCCGCTCGAGCGACTATCGGCTTCGGGCCGCCTTCGTGGGCGTGCTCGTGCTGCTCGTCGGGCTCGCCGGCTGTGGGCGGCGTTCGCAACCGGTGCGTCCGGTGGCGAGCGCCGCTCCCGCCGTCGTGCCTGCGCCCGAGGGTCTGCTCGCGGAGTTGTTCGTCCGTGAGCCGGGCGTCTCGTATGCGGCGCTCCGCAAGCTCGGCGGCGCGCCGCTGCAGCGGCTGCCCGCGAGCTTCGAACTCGGGCTCGGACTCGTCTTCGATTGGCCCGTGGGGGCCGTCAACGCGCTCGCTCCCGGTCGACCGGCGGTCGGCGTGTTCGTGCGTTCGAAGCAGGGTCGACCGGAGTTCGTGCTCGGCTTCGCTCTGAAGAGCGGCCGCGGGCTCGTGAAGGAGCTCACGGCGCCGGGCAGCCCGCTGCGCGCCGAGGTCGACCGGGGGAGCGGGATCACGCTGCTGCGTGGGACGCAGAGCTCGGCGCTCGGCGTGCTCGACGAGTGGCTACTCGCTGCGACGAGCGAGCAGGCTCTGCAAGCCGCAGGCGCGTACGTGGCGCGTGGTCTCGCGCGTCGTGCCGTGCCGCCCGAGCCGTTCGTCGTCGAGGCCAAGCAGCAAGGTCTGGTCGGGATCCGCGCGCTGACCGCGGAGCGTTGGTCGGCGCTGCGTGGCGAGCTCTCGAGGTCCGCTAGCCAGACGCAGCAAGCGCAGGGTCGTCCGGCGGACTTCGGCGATCCGCTGGCCGTGCTGGCGCTCGGGGACGGTGCCGTGCAAACCTTCGGCGACACGCTCGCTTCCTGCGAGCGCGCCCGCTTCACGCTGCTCGCGGAGGCCGACCGGCTGGAGCTTGCGGTCGAGCTCGTGCCGAGCGACGGCGGGCTCGCGGCGAGATCCACGGCGGAGCTTTCCGTGGGTTCACTCGATGCGCTGCTCGCGCTCCCGGGAACGGTGGATGTCGCGGTGTTGACGCGCGTCGGCGAGAGCGAGCTCGGTAGCGGCGCAGCCGATCCGGCAGGCGCGCTGCGCGAGATCCTCGGTTCCAGGTTGCCGGCCGCCGACACGAAGGCGGTGACCGACGCGTTCGCGCACTTTCAGCGCGGGCGCGGCTCGACGGCCGTCTACGGCATCACGCAAAGTGCCGGCCTGCTCGTCGAGCAACAGGTG
>DASXWF010001250.1:0-3755 GCA_036503835.1 Polyangiaceae bacterium
ATTCCATTGACGGCGGAACGGCGCGGAGTGAATCCTCGGGCCGGCCATGCAGAGCTGGCTCGTAACGACAGTCGCGTTCGGCCTGCTCCTCGGCTGCCAGCAGAAGAGCGACCCAGGCAAGGCCGCTGAAGCGAGCGTGCCGGCGAGCGCTGCGCCGAGCGCCACGGCGCCGAGCGCCGAGGAGCTTCAAGCCACGCCGAGCGCCGACTCGATGACGCTGCCGGCGGGCCTCGGCAAGATGAAGATCCCCGAGGACAATCCGCAGTCGGACGCGAAGATCGCGCTCGGTCACCAGCTGTTTTTCGACAAGCGCCTGAGCGGAGACAAGTCGCTCGCCTGCTACTCGTGTCACCTGAACGAGGACGGCACGGGCGGCAAGGATCCGCTCGCGATCGGCGCGGGCGGTAAGAAGCTCCCGCGTCACGCGCCGATTCTGTACAACGTCGGCTACCTGCCGAAGCTCTACTGGGACGGCCGCTCGGCCACGCTCGAGGAGCAAGCGAGCGCCGCGCTCGCGGGCGGCAACATGGGACTGGGCAAGGACGGTCTCGAGAAGAAGGCCGCGGAGCTCGCAACGATCCCCGGCTACGGCAAGGCGTTCGACACAGCTTTCCCGGGCAAGGGCGCGACGGCCGAGACACTGTCCCGGGCGCTCGCCTCCTACATGCGCACCATCGTGTGCGACGACACGGACTACGACCGGTACGCGCGCGGCGCGAAAGACGCGCTGAATCCCGAGCAGAAACGCGGCCTGGAGCTCTTCATGGGCAAGGCGGGTTGCGTCGCTTGCCACACGCCGCCATTCTTCTCGTCCGCGTACCTCACCCGAGAGGGGACTTACTTCAACGTGGGAGTCGGCTTCGCGGACAAGAAAATGGACGAAGTCGACGCCGGCCGAAAAAAGGTCACGAACAGCGACGCCGATTTCGGTGCCTTCAAGGTGCCGAGCCTGCGCAACATCACGAAAAGCCCGCCCTACTTCCACGACGGCTCACACCCGACGCTCGAAGGAGCCGTCCGCTTCATGGCCAGCGGCGGCTTCAAGAACGAACACCTCACCCCGCTCATGACCGACAAGAAACTCGACGACGGAGAGCTCAAGAGTCTGATTTCGTTCCTCGGCGCGCTCGAGTGCAAGACGGCGCTCAAGGAACCGAAGCTCCCGTGAGCCGACTGGGAACCCGCCCCGGGACGCGGACGGTCCCCCTGCTGATCGCATTCTCCGCGATCGCGCTGGTCCTGGCCGCCTGCGGCGACGGCGACCCGACGGGCGTCGAGGACGAGGAGCTCCCCTCGGGGTCGAGCCCGTATCCCGACCTCGACCGCGAGTACGAACCGAACTGCGACGGGCTATCGCAGAAGCTCCGCGACTGCGGCTTGCTGACGGAAGGTCCGGTGCACTGCTACGACCTGCGGCCCGCGGTCGAAGAGTGCTACTTCGATTGCTATACCGAGGCGAGCTGTTCGCTCCTGGCACGCGCTCACTGCCTCGGCGATGCGCCCCCGATTGGCCGCTGCCTCGAGCGCTGCGAAGTGTTCGAGTGCGGCGACGGGAGCACCATCCTGAAGAGCTGGGTCTGCGACAACGAAGACGACTGCCTCGACGGGCAGGACGAGCTCGACTGCGAATACTTCACCTGCGAAAATGCGCAGCAGGTCTCGCTCGACGACGTGTGTGATTCGTTCCCCGATTGCCTCGACTACTCGGACGAGATGGCCTGTCCGACCTTCACCTGCACCAACGGCGCCGTGATTCGCGAAAGCTGGCGCTGCGACTTCGAGACCGATTGTCTGGACGCCTCCGACGAGCTCGACTGCCCGCATTTCGCGTGCGAATCGAACGGCGAGAAGCTGCCGCTGAGCTGGAAGTGCGACCTCGAAGACGACTGCCTCGACGGCTCGGACGAGTTCGGGTGCGCGCAACTCTTGTGCCGGTGAGCGCACCCTCCGGCCTCGGTCGTTGCCGGAGACCGGAACGATAGTGCTCGGAGACTCCCACAACTTCGGCCGCAGGGTCGCGGTGCACGGCGAGCGCGTGCACAAGCCGCGCACGCTGTTCTGGGAGTGGCTGGTGCTCGGAGCGGACAGCCCACTCCGGCGCCGGCTCGACGAAATCGCGGCGGCGGACGGCCCGGACCCGGACGCGTTCGGCTTCTTGCCGCGGCTCGGTTTTCGCAGCCCGAAAGCCGAGCGCGGCGGAGATGTGGAGCGCATCGAGCTCGAGCCGCTCCGCGTGCGCTCGCCCGCGCGGCGCAGGGAGCTCGCGCAGGCCGTGGGCCGCTCGCTTGCCTTCTTTGGATGGTTCGGTGTCTCCGACCTCCACTGGGAAAACATGGTGATTGGCGCCGGACCGGACGGGCGCGCCGTCTTTGCTCCGCTCGACATCGAGCTCGTCCTCGCCGACTACTCGTCACCGGTGGAAACGCGGCTCCTGCCGGCGGCGGATCCCGACTACGCGGCCGTCTACCGGCACAGCGCCGGCGTGCGGCGAGCGCTCCCCTACCTCGGCAAGCCGGTCGCCGCGACCGAGCTCGTCGCGCTCGTAGCCGCCTACCACGAACTCCTCGCCTGCCTCGAGCGCCACTCGCGAACGATCGCCGAAGTACTGGCCGGCGAACGGGCGACCGGCAGCGCCCCGATCCGCGTGTGCCTGCGCGGCACGGCGGACTACGTGCTCGGCAAACCCGAAGCGCTCTGGCCACCGCTGCTCGACGCGGAGCTCGAGCAACTGGCCCGCGGCGACATCCCCTACTTCTTCCGTCTCTTCGGGAGGCCTGGCATCCACTACTACCGAAATCGCTCGCTCGGCGCGTGGAACAGCCTCCCGCGCACGGGCGACGTTCCGAAGCTCGAACCCTTGCTTTCCCTCGCGCGTGGCCTGCGCTCGCCCTCCCGCGACCGCCTTCGGGAGCAGGGCCTGTTCGTGTTGCTCTCCGCGTTCGACCACCCGGGCCTCTCGGGAACGCACGCGGCCGGGGAGCTGGAAGTCCGCTTCGGACTCCGCACCCTCAGCGTGAGGCGCGCCGGAGGCGAGCTCCTCTCCTGCCCCCGAAACCTCCGAAAAATCGTCGGAAGCGTCTATTTGCCCTGCCGCTGCGGCGAGGTTCGCGGCGTCTTCGTACCGCCCACGACCCGCTGCAGCGGCGCGCGCCGTGCCCGCGCCCGGTCGCGGCTATAGTTCGAGCGAATCGTGTTCCCCGCGAGCTGCGCCACCTGCAACAGACCGATCGCCGCCTGTGTCTGCGACAAGATCGTTTCCCATGACACCGAGCGGCGCATCCTGATCCTCCAGCACCCGCAGGAGAAAGACGCCGTCCTCGGCTCGGCGCAGATCCTCGCCGCGAGCCTGCCGAAGGCGAAGCTGGTCGTCGGGCTCAGCTGGGCGAACCTCGGCGGCGCGCTCAGCGAGCCAAAAATCGACGCCCACCGCTGGGCCGTCCTCTTCCCGGATCGCGACGCGGCGGCCCCGGGCGTCTTCGCGCGCAACGGCACTGCACTCACCCCCGCATCCCTCGAGGGCATCGTCGTCCTCGACGGCACCTGGTCGAAGGCGAAGACCTTGTGGTGGCGGAACCCCTGGCTCAACAAACTCAACCGCATGACCCTGCGCCCTGCGCAGCCCTCCATCTACGGCCGGCTGCGCGCCGAGCCACGCCGCGAATTCGTCTCGACCCTCGAATCCGCCGCCGCCGCGCTCAGCGCCTGCGGCGAAAACCCCGCGATCGAAACCGACCTCCTGCGCGTCTTTCGCACGC
>DASXWF010001251.1:0-3514 GCA_036503835.1 Polyangiaceae bacterium
GCGATTCGTCGACGAGCTCGTCGGGCGCCGCGCTTGGCGGGTGACGGGTCGCGCGGAGAGCTTGATTGTCTTGCAGCGACGCCCGGCGGAGGAGCACGGCGCCGTCCGTTCGTCGCCGCTCGTGACCTGCATCATGCCGACGGCCGATCGGCGGCAGTTCGTGCCGCTGGCGATTCAGTCGTTTCTCGCGCAGGACTACGCCGAGCGCGAGCTCGTGATCGTGGACGACGGACGCGAGGCGGTGGACGATCTCGTGCCGCAGGACGCGCGCGTTCGCTATCTGCGGCTCGAGGGCAGAAAGAGCATCGGGGAGAAGCGAAACCTCGCGTGTGCCGCCGCGCGCGGACACTACGTCGCGCATTTCGACGACGATGATTGGAGCTCGCCGTCGCGCCTCCGCTACCAGCTCGAGGAGCTCGAACGGAGTCGTGCGTCGATCGGAGGCCTCACGCAGGTGAACTACTACGACCCCGCGCTCGAACGGGCGTTTCAGTATCGATATCCGCCCGGGCGCCGGCCGTGGGTCGCAGGGAATACGCTCTTTTACACGAAGGCGCAGTGGAGCAAGCAGCCGTTCGAGCACGTCGACGTCGGCGAGGACGCGCGCTTCATTTGGGCGGATCGCACGGCGAGCGTCCGAGTTCACGAACGCTGCGACTTCTTCGTGGCGCTGCTTCACGGTTCGAACGTCGCCAAGAAGCAGACGCACCAGCGCTTCTGGCATCCGATGCCGTGCTCGACGATTCGGGCGCTGATGGGCAGCAATTTCGAGAGGTATCGCGAAGCCGCCGAGGCGCGCCGGAGTGGTGTTCGCGAGCGAGCGGGGTGAGCCATGCATGCCGAAGCCTATCGATTCGTCGAAACCACACTGGGCCGCTTGCCGCCGAGGCGCGCGGTGATCGAGCTCGGCTCGCTCTACGTGAACGGGTCCGTGCGCCCGCTCTTCGGAGCGTGCGACTACGTCGGTCTCGACAGCCAGCCGGGACGCGGCGTCGACGTCGTGGGTGACGCGGCGAGCTGGCGCCCCGAGCCGGCGCGCACGTTCGACACCGTGGTCTGCACGGAAGTCCTCGAGCACACACCGTCAGCCGAGCAGATCTGCTCGAACGCACGCGAGTTGCTCGAGCCGAACGGCGTGCTGATCCTGACCGCCGCCTCCATCGGGCGAGCGCCGCACTCCTCCGACGGCGGGCCGCTCCACGCGGGCGAATTCTATCGCAACGTGAGCCCGATCTTGCTCGAGAAGTGGCTCAGAGCCTTCTCCTCCGTGGTCGTCGATACGAGCGTCGTCAGCGATGTCTATGCCCTTGCCATCAAATAGCCGCACCGCGAGCCACAAGGCGTGCTCCGTCGTGTTGATCGCGCACAACGACGTGGAGCGCTGCCTGCGGCGCCTGCGGCGTGACGTCGTGCCCTCGCTCGAAGCTCACCCGGATTGGGAGTTCGAGCTCGTCGTCATCGACAACAGCGAGCGCCGGATGGAGGTCCTCGAGCGCGCCGTCACCGAGCTGCCCTGGCCGTCGCAGTACGCCTGGCACGACGGTGTGAATCTGCTCTACGGGCCGTCGATGAACCTCGCCGCGAACCTCGCCGAGCACCCGTTCCTGCTCTACGCCTGCATGAATCACGGCAAGATGGTCGATCCCACGTGGGTCGACGATCTGATCGAGCCGTTCTGGACCGATCCGCGCATCGCCATGACGGGGCATCGCTTTCCGAGCCCGCCGGCGGGCGTAGTCGGTCTACGCAACCGTCGCGAGCGCTACCACATTCAGGGTGGCGTGCTCGGAGCACGCACGTCCGTGATTCGGCGCTATCCGTACGAAGAGGGGCGCTTCGCTCACGCGTATTCGGACGTCTGGCAGTCGTACCGGTTGATGGACGCGGGGTACCTCCTGCACCAGGTGCCGACCGTCATCTCGGTGTGGGGAGGCGCGGCAGGGCCCGGCCCCTGGAAGTACATCCACGACCACGTGGAGTCGTAGGGCGCGACCGTGGTCCCTTCGTGGCCCGAGCGAGGCGAGTGCCGAGCAGCTCTTCGAACCGTGCGTGGGCGTCGAGCTACGGCACCGGGCGGCCGAGTTCCTCCATCAACCAGGTCATGGCGGGTCTGGACTGGCCGTTGCGGACGAGGCCGCTGTTCGGGGCGACGGACCAGGTTCTGCCGTAGATCCAGCCCCAGATCGTGAGGCCCTTCACGTAGCCCGAGTCGCGAAAGTAGGGAAAGTAGTCCTGGTAGTAGCGGAGTTGCGCTTGGTCGTCCGTCTGGTCGATGTCCATTTCGGTGATGTAGAGCGGGAGTCCGGTTTCGGCGTGGAGGCGTTCGACGAAGCCCTGGACGGTCGTGAGTTCCATGCCGGTATCGTCGAGGTCGTGCGACTGTGCGCCGACGGCGTCGATGGGCGCGCCGGCTGCCTGGATGGTCTTCACGATGTCGATGAAGCGGTCGGCGTCGGCTTGGTACTCGATGTTGCTGTAGTCGTTCAGGATCAGAATGGCGTTCGGACATGCTTCGCGTGCCCAGACGAAGGCGTTGATGATCCACTGCCAGCTTCCGTTCGTGCCGCCTCCGATGGCGTTCGCGTACGACGGTGTGGTGTGCGGCGGCGGCTCGTTGACGACGTCGATCAGTTTGGTGTTGGGGTAGCGGCGGCAGAATTCGGTCATCCACGCTTTCACGTCCTCCTCGCCGAGTGAGCCGCTTGGTTGCTGGCTGCCCCAGACGAACGCGTGCTGTTTGAAGGTGATGCCCGCTCTCTGCGTGTAGTCGTAGATGGCGTCGAGTGTGCGCCAGTTGAATGCGGCGCCGGCGTTCGACTGAACGGAGCCCCACTTGCCCGCGTTCTCCGGCGTGATCTGATCCCAGTGGCGCGAGAAGGTTTTTCCGTCCGTATCGACGCTGTCGCCCGTGGTGATGTTGCCCACGAACTCGAGCTCGTACGGAAAGCCGGAGGAGTTGGCTCCGGTGCCCCCCGCGTTGCCCGCGGATCCGCCCGCACCAGCGCCGGCCGACCCCGCGCCGGTACCACCCGAGGCAGCGCCGCCGTTGGCCGTACCGCTCTTGCCTCCGTCGCTGCTCGCACCAGCCTTGCCGCCGTCGCCGCTTCCCCCACCTGCGGTCATTCCCGCCGAGCCGCCCGTCCCCGGAAAGCCGCTTGCGCCTCCTTCGAGAGTGCCCCCGGACGCGCCCGATCTGCCTCCGGACGGGGCCGCTCCCGCGCGTCCACCCATGGGACCGGCGCCGCTCGACGGTGTGTTCTCGGTGCCGCCGAGCGGGCCGCCCGCCGAGCCGCCGGCTGCCGAACCGCCCTCCGGTATCGCGGGCGGCGGGCCTTCGTCCACGCCTGCGTTCGCACAGCTCGCGAGCGTTACCCACGCGAACGCAATGAGCCGTCGAATGGAAGGAATCACGAAGACGCAGTGGCGCGATCGAGCAGCATCCATCACTACACACGGATTTTTCGCTAGAATCAGTGTGCCAGCCTCGTGCAAGATCTTGGTCGGTATGCCCGAG
>DASXWF010001252.1:0-1884 GCA_036503835.1 Polyangiaceae bacterium
CTCCCCGGGATCGGCGCCGAACACGAACGCGGCTTCCCGCGACAGCTCCTCGGCGTCGCTCACCGCGCCTTCCAGACGCCGCACGTCCGCCGTGATGCGTTCGAGCTCCAGCGCCAGGTGCTCCGCCCGCTCGAGCAGAGCCTGCCGCCGGGCTTCCCGCGCCTTGCGGCCCAGGCTCGGACGCTCGGGCAGGCGATGGACCCGGACGCCCGTGGCCGTCGGCACCGCCAGAAAGCGCTGCCCGACCAGCGTTCCCTCCTCGGCTTCGACGGACGCTCCCGCTCTCACGAGCTCGAGCTCCCGCAGCGGGGTACCGCTCTCGGCCACACGTCCGAGCGCCTCCTCCACGTCGCCGACGACGATGGCGGACGCGAGCGGCCCGAGCGCCGCCTGGACACGCGCGGCGCGGTCGACCTCGATGTCCTCGAAGCGCGACGCCAGGAACTCCCCGCCGAGCGCCTCGCAGAGCTCGAGCAGCGGAGCCTCGAAGCCGCCCGCCTCGTGCTCGAAGCGCATGGCTTCGGCCAGCAGAGCCTCGCGCTCGCTGCGCGCCGCGAACAGGCGGCCGCGGAGCGTCTCGCGCTGGACGACCAGCCGTTCCTTGCCGGCGCGCAGCTCGTCGGCCGAAGCCGGCGCACCTCCGAGCGGAGCGGCCAGACGTTCCAGCTGCGTTCGCAGGCGCTGGTAACGCTCGCTCCCCGCCTGGCGCTCGCCGACGCCCAAGCCGAGCCGGGCGATCTGCTCCTCGGCGTCACGCCGGGAGGCTGCCAGCGCACGGCCCCTCTCTTCGGCGAGCGCGAGCTCGCGCCCGAGCGCCGCGGCGCGCTCGTCGAGGGCGAGCGCGGCTCCCCCGGCCGCGAAATCGATCTCCGCCTCGCAGAAGCGGGCCCTCACCTGCTCGAGACGGGCGTGCTCCCGGCGCGCCCGCTCGAACCGCGAGGACAGCGAGGCGAGCTCCCGAGCGCGCGCCTCGAGGGCGCCGAGCCGGCCGAGCTCCTGGCGCGCCAGCGCGTAAGGCTCGACCTCGGCCGCCGGCGCGATCTCGCGCAAGGCGGCTTCGGCTCGCGCGAAGTCATCGCGGCGCCGGACCGCGCTCGCGAGCTCCCGATCGCGCCGGGTTCGCTCGGCGTCCACCGCCTCGAGCCGCGTTCGCGCCCGTTCGAGCGCAGCCTCGAGCGACTCCTCCGCGAGCTCGGGCTCGGCGAGCAGCGCGCGCGCCTCGGCGAGGACGGCGTGCGCCCGGCGGTAAGCGTGCGCGCGCCGGTGCAGCTCTTCGAGTCCGCTCTGCAAGTTCGCGAGACCGCGCGCCGCCGCGTCGTACGCCTCCCTCGCGGAGGAGAGCTCGGCTTTGGCAAGCTCCCTCGCTTGCTGCCGCTGCTCGAGCTCGGAGCGGGCTTCCTGGCTCTTTGCTTCGAGCGGCACGAGCTCACCGCGGAGCGCCTCGCGACGTTCGTCGAGCTCCGCGGCTCGCCGGAGCGCGTCGCGGCGTTCGCGCGCCGTTTCGAGGTGTCCGCGCGCCTCGGCGAGCTGCTGCCGCGCCCGCTCCTCGCGCAAGAGGCCCTCGTCGAGGGCGGCGTCGGCCTGCGCGAGCGTGAGCCGCCCCTCCTCCAGCGTCCGGCGCTCTGCGTCACGCCGGTTCACGGCGTCGGAGAGCTCGGCTTCCTGCGCGGCGAGCGCGGCAGCGAACATCCCGCTGCCCGCTTCGTACACGCCGCTGATCTCCCGCTCGAGCGCGCGCGCCTCCTGGACCTCGAGCCGCGTGCGGCGGCACGCGTCGAGGTTCGCGCGCATGCGGGACAGCGTGTCGGAGAGCCCCGACTCCTCCTTGAGCAAGAAGGTTCCGAGATCACTCGTGAGCGCGCGCGAGATGCCGCCGGTCATGCT
>DASXWF010001253.1:0-2300 GCA_036503835.1 Polyangiaceae bacterium
CATCAATCCGGAGCTCGCGCTCGAGCCGGCTCGAGAATCCGCGTCCCCACGGCCCGAACCGCAGGCGCCGCCGCCGCCGGCTCCGGTCGCTCCCGAGCCCCACACGCCCGCTCCCCCACCGCCTGCCCCGCCGCCGCGGCCGCGGACGCTGCGCTGGGGAATCGGTGCGCTCATTCACGCTGCGATCGGTGCGGAGCCCGAGCCTGCGGCGGGACTCACGCTGCTCGTACGAGCACGAAACGCCTGGTGGTCGGTCGGACTCGAAGGTCGCTTCGAGCGAGCGCTCGATCGGGAGCTGTCGAGCGGGGGCAGCGTCGCAACGTCGCTGCTCGCGGCGGTGGCTTCCCCCTGCGCGCATTGGGAGTGGTTTGCCGGTTGTGGAGTCGCTCTGGCCGGCAGCTTGCGGGCGGATTCGAATGACGTGCCGAACCAGCGCTCCGACGCCGGGGTCTACGCCGCCGTCGGGGGTCGTGTGGCGTTCGAAGCACGCGTGAGCCCGAACGTGGCGGTCGTCGGCCGCCTGGATGCCCTGGTCCGCCTGACGCCCACCGAAGTGGTCAGGGACGGAGCGGCCATTTGGAGCGCTCCTCCGGCGTCGGCCGCCCTCGGCGTCGGTGCCCTCCTAGAAATTCCGTGACGGATCCCGGGGGTGATCCCAATACCGATCTACCGGCATTTTCCACGATGACCCCCGGGGCCAGAGCAGCAGTCGCCTCACCGAGCACGGGCGAGCCCCCGCCGGGTCCGCTCCGCGACCTCGACTTTCCGGGAATCTTCGAGGCGCACTTCGACTACGTGTGGAACACGCTGCGGCGGCTCGGGGTGCAGCGGGCGGACGTCGAAGACGTGACGCACGACGTCTTCGTGGCCGTGCTGCGCAAGCTCGACCAATACGACCCCGAGCGGCCGCTCCGTCCCTGGCTCTTCGGCTTCGCGTTCCGCGTGGCGTCGGATTATCGGGAGCTCGCGCGTCATCGTTTCGAGCACGCCTCGGACGACGGCGAGCTCGAGGACGGGCGACCGAGCGCCCTCGACAACGCCATGCAACACCAGGAGCTCGGGCTCGCGAAGCGGGCGCTCACGGCGCTCGAACTCGGACGGCGCGCCGTCTTCATCCTGCACGAGCTCGACGCCTGTCCCATGCCCGAGGTCGCTCGGGCGCTCGGGATACCGCTCAACACGGCCTACTCCCGGCTCCGTCTCGCGCGCGCCGATCTCGCCGCCGCGGCGCGCCGCCTCCGCCTGCAAGGTGACCCATGACCAGCGACGACGACGCGCTCGCACGACGGCTCACTCTGGCGCTGAAGGCCCCGGCTTCGCGCGACTTCGCCCCGCACGAGGCACGCAGGCGCGTCGCCGCGCGACTCGCCATGAGCGGTGGCCTACTCACGCTCGGTGCCTCGGTCTCGGGCGCCTCGCACGCCGCCGCGTCCGGCGCCGTTGCGAGCACGGCCCCGATGGCGCCCGCGGCGCTCGCCCTCCCCGGCATGTTCGGCCTGACGAAGGTGCTCGCGACCGGGCTTCTCCTCGGCACGACGGCGAGTCTCGGCGTCCACGCGCTGACGGGCGGGTTCGACGCTCGGCGCCCTGCGGCGGCACCGCAGACGCACGAAGCTTCCGGCGTTCTCGCGCGCGCCGCAGAGGCAAAATTGCCCCCGGCAGGCTCGAACGAGGGCGCGAGCCCTACGCCGGCCGGTGAAACCGTCGAACGCGCGCGAAGCGGCGTGGAGGCGCGCTCTCCAGCGAGTCAGAAAACCTCGCGAACCTCCGCCGTCGCGGAAACGCCGCACGAACGCGGGATGGCGGAACAGCAAGCACTGCTCGACGAGGCACGCGCCGCGCTCCGAGGGGGCGACGCGACCCGCGCCCTCTCCACGGCACGTGCCCATCACGAGCGCTTCCCCGACACGGTGTTCGAAGAGGAACGTCGCGCCGTCGTGATCCGAGCGCTCCTTTTGCTCGGCCGCGAGCGGGACGCGCGCGTGCAGTTGACGGGGTTCGAGCACGCATTTCCGAAGAGCCTGCTCTTGCCCTCGCTGCGGAAGAGCGTCGAGGCGAGGTTCGCGCGCGATTCCGTGACGGAATCGCGACCGTCGCCCCAATCCGATCTCGAGCAGTGAGATGTCCACCATGAAAAAGCAAGTCTTGGGGCTCGCGGTCGTCGTGTTCGGTTGCTCGGTGCAACGACTCGACGTGGGAAACGAACCAACCGCGGGGGCCGGCGGCGAAGCGCCGGAAGCGGGCGGCACGGGCGGTGGCAAGTCCACCGGCGGCAATCAAGCCGGGGAGGCGGCAGAAGA
>DASXWF010001254.1:0-3534 GCA_036503835.1 Polyangiaceae bacterium
GGGATGCGGTTCACGGACTCCTACGGCGAGCAATCGTGCACGGCGGGCCGCGCGAGCTTCAGCACGGGCCAAAGCGTGTTCCGCACCGGCCTGTCCAAAGTTGGCCTCCCGGGGGCGCCGACGGGCCTGCAAGCCGAAGACCCGACGATCGCCGAGCTCTTGAAGCCGCTCGGCTACGCGACCGCGCAGTTCGGCAAGAATCACTTCGGGGATATGAACAAGTTCCTGCCGACGGTGCATGGCTTCGACGAGTTCTACGGCAACCTCTACCACCTGAACGCCGAGGAAGACCCGGAGGATCCGGATTACCCGAAGATGCCGGAGTTCAAGGAGCGGTTCGGGCCGCGCGGCGTGCTGCACTGCTGGGCGACCGACAAGGACGACGCGACGGAACAGCCGCGCTGGGGACGCATCGGGAAGCAGAAGATCGAGGACACCGGCGCGCTCACACGCAAGCGGATGGAGACCTGCGACGACGAATTCGTGGCTGCCGCAGCGGATTGGATCAAGCGACAGCACGCGGAGGGCAAGCCGTTCTTTTGCTGGGTCAACACGACGCACATGCACTTTCGAACCCACACGAAGCCCAAGAGCCTCGGGCAGGCGGGCGAAAACCAATCGCCGTACCACGACACGATGGTCGATCACGACAAGAACGTCGGCCAGCTGCTCGATCTGCTCGACGAGCTTGGGCTAGCGGAGAACACGCTCGTCATGTACTCGACGGACAACGGGCCGCACATGAACACCTGGCCCGACGGCGCGATGACGCCGTTCCGCAGCGAGAAGAACACGAACTGGGAAGGCGCGTTCCGCGTGCCGCTCTGCGTCCGCTGGCCCGGCCGGATTCCGGCCGGCGTCGTATCGAACGAGATCGTGCAGCATCACGACTGGCTGCCGACGTTCCTCGCCGCCGCCGGCGAGCCCGAGATCGTCGCCAAGTGCAAGAAGGGGCACCAGGCGGGCGCGAAGACGTTCAAGGTGCATATCGACGGGTACAACCTGCTGCCTTTCCTCACCGGCGAGACGGACAAGAGCCCGCGCAAGGGGTTCGTCTACTTCGACGACGACGGCAATCTCGTCGCCGTGCGCGCCGGCAACTGGAAGGCCGTCTTCATGGAGCAGCGCTGCGCCGGCACGATGCAGGTATGGGCCGAGCCGTTTACCGCGCTCCGCGTCCCGAAGCTCTACAACTTGCGCACCGACCCGTTCGAGCGCGCGGACACGACCTCGAACACCTACTGGGATTGGTACTGCAACAAGGGCTACATGATCATGGCGGCCCAGGCGGTGATCCAACCGTTCCTCGATACGTTCAAGGAGTTTCCGCCGCGCCAACGCGCCGCGAGCTTCACGATCGATCAGGCGATGGAAAAGATGGAGCTATCGCTCTCTGGTGCGAGAGGCGGCTAGCTCATCACGCGACGGCGCCCGGCTCGTCGCCCGCGCCGTCGCGCCCTCCGCTGCCGTAATACCACTCAGGGTCGAGTCCTACCACCACGTTCTTAGAGAGGTAACAGTCATGAGCGCAGTGACGCAGAAGCACTCCGGCGGTTCGGCCGCGATTCACCCGTTTCGTGTCGACGTTCCTGAAACAGAGCTTGCCGACTTGCGCCGGCGCATCGCGGCGACGCGCTGGCCGAGCAGAGAGCTCGTCGCCGATCGCTCGCAGGGCGTGCAGCTCAAGACGCTGCGGGAGCTGGCACGCTACTGGACGAGCGAGTACGACTGGCGCAAGTGCGAAGCGAAACTCAACGCGCTTCCGCAGTTCACGACCGAGATCGACGGGGTCGAGATCCACTTCATCCACGTCAGGTCGCGGCATGAGAACGCGTTACCGCTGATCATGACGCATGGCTGGCCCGGCTCGGTCGTCGAGCTGCTCGCGACCGTCGGCCCGCTGACCGACCCGACTGCGTACGGCGGCACCTCCGAGGACGCATTCCACGTGGTGCTGCCGTCCTTGCCCGGCTACGGCTTCTCGGGCGAGCCGACCGAGCTCGGCTGGGCGTCCGGCCGCATCGCCCGCGCATGGGCGACGCTGATGAAGCGCCTCGGCTATACGCGCTATGTTGCCCAAGGCGGCGACGTGGGCGCCGACGTGACGGACGCCATGGGCCGCCAGGCGCCCGAGGGGCTGCTCGGCATCCACGTCAACCTGCTGACGGGGGCGTTGGGGATCGTCGATCGACTGCCGGCGAAATCCGAGCAGGAACGCGCGGCGCGGAGCGCGGTGGACACGTTCAGGAACACCGGCTTCGGGTACTTCCTCGAGCAGTCCACGCGCCCTCAGACGATCGGCTACTCCCTGCTGGATTCGCCGATCGGGCTTGCGGCCTGGATGCTCGACCACGACACGGACAGCTACTACAAGAGCTCCCGCGCATTCGTCGACGACGCGCCCGTGGGCAACCTCACGCGGGAAAGCATCGTCGACAACATCACGCTGTACTGGCTCACGGGGACCGGCGCCTCGGCCGCCCGATGGTACTGGGAGTTCGGGCAGGTTCTGGCCGCAGCCATTGCCTCCGGCGCGGCTCCTCCGCCGGTCAGGGTCCCCGTCGGGTTCACGACGTTCCCCGGCGAGCTCTGGGCTGCACCGCGCAGCTGGGTCGAGGCGGTCTACCCCAACCTCGCCTACTTCAATGCAGTCGAGAGAGGCGGCCACTTCGCCGCTTGGGAAGAGCCGGAGGTCTTTTCCAGGGAGGTGCGAGCCGCATTCAGGGCGCTCCACTGAGGCCCGCGAGGGGATTTCCGTCGGCGTCACCTTGCCCGCGGATTACGGCGGGCCAGACGCTGTTGAGCTTGCGAGCGGGCGCGCGCCGGCACCCGACTTGTGCTGCGCCAGCGTGTACCGCAGCACGGCTTCCTCGAGCTCCTGCCCCGGCCCGCGATGGGCGTCCGGCGAGTTCATGACCACAGCGACGACATAGGTCTTGTCGTTCGCCGCATGCACGTAGCCCGCGACGGCCGACACGTGATCGAGCCGCCCGGTCTTCAGGTGCATGACCTGCGACGGCTCGGACGAATCGAACCGCCCGCGCGTCGTCCCGTCGAGCCCGCCGAGCGACAACGACGCGATGAACTCCGGCGCGTAAGGGCTTTGGTACGCCGCGCGCAGCAGCTCGGCGAGAAACCCCATCGAGGCGCGCTCGTCGCGCGACAGGCCCGCGCCGTTCTGCAGCATCAACGAGGTCGTGTCGAGGCCCCGCTCTGCAAGGAGCTCGCGGACCACCGCGACGCCGTTCTCGCGCGTGCCGGGCGCGCCGACGGCTTCCGCGCCGAGCGTGTAGAGCAGCTGCCGAGTCATGACGTTGTTGCTGTTCTTGTTGATGCTGCGGACCACCTCGCCGAGCGGTTTCGATCGCCAGACGAACGCCGGCGTCGCATCGGCCGGAATGGGCCCCTTGCGCAGCTTGCCCGAGAACGACCCGCCGACTTCGCGCCACAGCGACGTGAACAGACCGTACGCGAACGTGTCGTGCTGCAACACGGTGCGGCCCAAGCTGTACACGTTGCAGCGGCGGCCGAAGG
>DASXWF010001255.1:0-1764 GCA_036503835.1 Polyangiaceae bacterium
TCAGCGGCGCGATGATCGTCACCGATCTCGAGTTTCACATCCCGTCGACGTTCTTTTTCCGAACCGCGCTCTCGGTCGTGACGATGCCGGATTTCGTCGCGGGCATGGCGAAGACGCCTTTCTTCGGCGCGATCATCGCGCTGGTCGGCTGTCACTTCGGAATCAGGACGACGGGGGGCACGGTCGGAGTGGGCCAAAGCACCACCCACTCGGTGGTGGCCATTTCCATTGCAATCCTGATTGCGGATTTCTTTCTCACGAAGCTCGGCATTTTGTTGTGGCCGACGGGCTAGTGCAGCGCATGTGAACGACAGCCCATTTCGGGAGGTTCGTTCGCTGCGCGGATGGCCGACAGGTCCTGCGACATTCTCGACCGAAGGGACAGCGGTCCGCCGGCCTCGCCGGTTTTACCGCGTAGCGTGTGGCTACCCTCGCCGATCGTGATCTGCTCGTACCAAAGACTGTCGGAGTAGTGCCAGAGCCCACGAAAAATCCGACGGTCGCTGCTTGACCAAGTACGATCCGCTTCTAAGCTTCCGGCAGCGCATGACGACTCAGGGTCGAGAGGAGACTACGCCGCGGCTATTCAGCATCGCCGAGGTGAACGCGATGATCCCCACGCTCTCGGCCATGGTCGCCGAGCAGCTGCGCGAGCAGAGCAAGATCGAGCAGGGACTGGCGGAGCTCACTCAGCTCACCGGTACCCCTCCCCGCACGCTCGAGACGCGTCCCGGCGACGGGGGTGAGGTCGATCGCCTGAAGCGCGATCTGCGCGACCGCGTGCGCCGCTACGAGGAGGGCTGGGAGCACATCCAGACGCTCGGCTGCGTCGTCAAAGATCCGCAGATCGGCCTGGTCGATTTCTACGGCCGCATCGACGGGCGCACGGTCTGGCTGTGCTGGCGCTACGGCGAAGACAGCATCGGCTACTACCACGACCTCGACTCGGGCTACGCCGGCCGGCGCCCGCTCACGCCCGATCTCCGGCGCACGCTCCTCAACTGAGAACACCGATGGACCGCCGCGCTGCGCAAGCGGCGATCGCCGATTTCTTGAGAGCGCTCGGTCGCGATCCCGGGAACACGCCGGAGCTCGCCGAAACGCCGGCGCGCGTCGTCGAGGCCTTCGCGGACGAACTGCTCGCGGGTTACTCCGTCGACGTCCCCGCGCTCATCGCCGCGGGTTCCACCGCGACGCGCGGCGAGGGCGTGGTCGCGCTGCAGGACATCGCCGTCGCCACGGTGTGTCCGCATCATTTGATGCCGGGGCTCGGCCGCGCGAACGTCGTGTACCGGCCGGGGGAGCGCGTGCTCGGCCTCGGCGCCATCGCGCGCCTGGTGGAAGCCTGCGCGCGCCGGCTCGTGCTCCAGGAGACCATCGGCACTGACGTGGTCGGCGCGCTCCTCACGCACGCCGGAGCGCGCGGCGCCTACTGCGAGATCACGCTCGTGCACGGCTGCCTGAGCGCGCGCGGCGCCTGCCAGACCAGCGCGCGCGCGACGACCGTCTACCGCGCGGGCGAGCTCAGCGAGGGCGACGTACTGCTCGCGCTCGGCCGCGCCGGTGGAGCGGGATGAGATTCGCGATCGTCACGGGTGCGAGCCGGGGCATCGGACGCGCTACCGCGCTCGAGCTCGCGCGACGCAACGTCGCGCTGGCGCTCGTGGGCCGCCCTTCCGAGGAACAGGACGCCACGCTCGAGCTCGCGCGGGCGAACGGCGCCCCCCAAGCGCGCGCCTTCCCCTGCGATCTCGCGGACCCGGC
>DASXWF010001256.1:0-5531 GCA_036503835.1 Polyangiaceae bacterium
CCGGCGGAGCGGGCAACACGAGCGCTGGAGTCGGACCGTCAATTTCCGGGAGCGGCGGACTCAGCGCGGGCACGGGTACCGGCGCGGGCACGGGGCCTTCGACGGCCGGGCAGAGCTCGGTGGCGGGAGCAGCTGGGACCAACACTGACGCCGATGACATGGGTGACGGTTCCACGGGATGGGGGTGCCGGACCGGCTCGCGCACGAGGGACACGTCAGGCGCGGCGGCGCTATTGCTGCTCGCGCTCGTTTTCCTTCGCCGCTCCCGGGTGGGGTCCGCGTAAGATGATCGAAGGAAGCGCATGCGATTGAGCTGCCGTCGGCTGGACACTCGCTGGCGCGGGCTTCTTGCGCTCTGCTTCCTGGCGGTCGCCTGCGGGCGATCGTCGCGCAACGCCGGAGATGCCGGTCCTGGCGGTGCCACCGCAGGCCGGGCGCACTCGGGCGGCGGCGAAGCCGGCGCGGTCACTGGCGTTGACGCCGGCAGCGGCAACGACGGCGGCAAGGACAGCGTCAACGCTGCCGGTGCGGGCGGCTCGATCGACGAGCCCGACCTCAGCTCCGTGGTGCTCGACGGAACGCCTCTCTACACGCGCGTGCCGCGCCTCACGCCCTCGCAGTGGGAGCACGCCGTGACGGACATCCTGCGTTTCGCGCAGGCTCGAGACCTGTCGCGCGGCTTTCTCCGGCCGGCGAGCGGCGTCACCGACTTCGACAACAATGAAAAGCTGCTCTACGTCGACGCCACGAACCTCCCCGACTTCGTGACCGGAGCCGAGGCGGCGGCGGCGCTCGCCACCGAATCCGCGGACGCGCTCGCGGCGCTCTACGAGGGCACGGACGCTGCGGGCTTCGTTCGAACGCTGGGGCGCCGCGCCTTCCGCCGCCCGCTCACCGCGGCCGAGGAAGCAGCGTACGGCGCGATCTTCGCGCGCGGGGAGGAGCTCTACGGCGCGGGATTCGCGAGCGGCGCGGCGCTCGTCATCCGGGCGCTGCTCCAGTCTCCTCACTTCCTCTACCGCACGGAGCTCGGGCCGGCGGGCGAGGCGCTCAGCGGATACGAGGTCGCGTCCAAGCTCTCGTTCTGGCTGCTCGACACCACGCCGAGCGACGCGCTCCTCGACAGTGCGGCCGCGGGCGAGCTCGACGGCGAACAGGGGCTCGAGGCAGCGGCCCGTCAAATGCTGGAAGCGCCGGCAGCGGTCGCGGTCTTGAACGACTTTCACCGGCAGCTGCTCGCGCTGGACGATGCGCTGGCTCTCGACAAGAGCGGCGTGCCCGACTGGGATCCGAGCGTGCTGCCGGAGCTCGACGCGGCGTCTTCGGCGTTCTTCGACCGGATTTTCCAGGCGGATCTCGGGCTGCGCGAGCTCCTCACCTCGAACGAGGCCTACGTCGGTCCGGGCCTCGCGGCGTATTACGGGCTGAGCGTCACGGCGAACGGCCTCGAGCTCCGCGAGCTCGGTCCGTCGCGCAGCGGCTACTTCCTGCAGGTTCCCTTCTTGATGGTGCGCGCCGACGGCGCTCGATCGGACCCGATCCAGCGTGGTTTCAGGCTTCAGCGCCTGGTGTGCGGGGAGCTGCCGGCAGCGCACGCCGCCCCGCCCGAGACTCCGCTCCCGATCGACGGGCAAACGACGCGGGAAGCGGTCGCGGCGCTCACGACGACCTGCGGCGGGCCGTGTCATCAAGCGATGGAGCCGCTCGGCTTTGCCTTCGAGAACTTCGACGGTCTCGGGCGGGAGCGCGACACGGACAACGGTCAACCGGTGGATACCGCGAGCAGCTTCCCGTTCGCCGAAGGCGTTCGGCAGTTCGCCGACGGGACCGAGCTGGTACGCACCATGGCGGAAAGCCTGCAGGTCCACACTTGCTACTCGAAGAGCGTGACTGGATATGCGCTCGGGCGCGACGTGGCTCCGAGCGATCGCCCGCTGCTCGAAGCGCTGGGAGAGGTCAGCCTGATGCACTCGCTCAAGGAGGTCGTGATCGCGCTGGTTCGCGAGCCGGCGTTCCGCTCGCGACCGGAGGCGGCGCCGTGAGCCGGCGTCTCCTTCCCTCGGCGCGCCCGCGCGTGAATCGCCGCGCCGTGCTGCGCGCCCTCTTCGGCGCGAGCGTCGGCCTGCCCTTCCTGGAGAGCCTGCCCGATCGCTCCGCCTGGGCGGCGGGGCAGAAGCCGGTGTTCAGTCTGTTCATCTGCGCCGTCGGCGGCGTCGTTCCGCGGAACTTCTTCCCCGACGAGCTCGGCGTGCTCGGGGCCGACGGGCTGGCAGCGGCGAGGAAGGCGACGAGCGAGCTGGCCCGCCACGCCGAGAGGCTCCTCTTCGTGAAAGGGGTCAACTGGGTCAAAGTGGCGGGCACCGGTGACCCTCACGCGGAGAGCTTGTGCCTGGCGCTGACCGCGCGGCCCGCGACGACGCCCAGCAGCTCCGCCTCGAGCACGGGGCCGTCGGCGGATTGGGTCATCGCCAACGCGGTGCAGCCGGGAACGCCACCGCTCACGCTGTACGCCGGCAACCTGCGCAACGGCTACATCGCCGAGCGCCTCTCCTTCAGCGCAGCCGGGCAGCTGACCGCAGGCAACGACAACCCGTACAAGCTCTATCAGGAGCTCATCGGCCTCGTCGGGCCCGGTGGAACGATGACGCCGGAGGGCGAGGCCGCCGCCCGGCTTCTCGCCGAAAGCCGGAAGAGCGTGAACGACCTGGTGCGAGAGGAGCTCACGGCGCTGATGGGCAACTCGCGCCTCGGCACGGTGGACAAGCAGCGGCTCGAGCAACACTTCGACGCGATCCGCGACCTCGAGGTCGACATGGACGACATGGGCGACGATGTCCTGGAGCACTGCAGCGCCGAAGGTCTCGAGGTGGACAAGCTCGAGGCGCTGGAGACGTTCCGGTACGACGCGAACGGCCAGATCGAGGAAATCGTCAGGCTCCACCTCAGCCTCGTGGCGCTCGCGTTTGCCTGCAACTACAACCGAACGGCGACGCTCCAGTGGGGTGACGGAGTCGACAAGACCCGCTATCAGGTGCCGTCGAACCTGGAGCGCCAGTGGCCGTTCAGCTTCGTCAGCCACCGCGCCGAGAGCGATGGGCAGGTCGGTAACGACGTGACGGCCGAGCAGGCGCACGCCGAGATCGACGTGGTTCGCATGCAGACGCTGGCGGCCGGTCTCGATCACTTCCAGGCACGAGATCTTGCGGACAACTCCTTCGTGCTCTGGACGAACGGGCTTGCCGACGGCCCCAGTCACTCCTACCGCGACGTGCCGCACATCATCTTCGGGAACGGCGGCGGTTTCTTGAAACAGGGCGAGTTCGTGGACGCGGGCGGCGCGCGGAACAACCAGGTCCTCAACACTCTCATCAGCTCCGCCATCCAGGACACCGGGAGCACGATGGAGGACTTCGGCGAGGGCGACCCGGGTCAGCTCGAAGCGCTGCTCGCTTGAACGGGACCGCCCGGAGAGGCGTTACTCGCACGTCGTTCCGTAGTCGTTGCACCGGCCGATCAGCGTCGCCATTCCGAGCACCGGCTCGCCGAGCTCCTGCAACTCGATCTTGACGAGCACCGCCGAATCCGGCTCCGCCGGTGAGAAGGTGCTGGTGGACAGCGCGTAGATTTCGAACTCGAACACGTTGCACGGCATGTGCGGGCCGAAGTACCCGTCGCCTCCGTGGGTGGCGAAGTTGGCGTTGCTCTGTCGCGCTCCGGCCGGGATCGGCGGGGTCGGCGTGTCCTGGGGTACGTCGGCCGCGAGCGTGCTGACGCCGGCGGGGATGTTCCAGATCGCCCAGTGCGCCTGGCCGTAGGTCACGTCGAAGAGGACGATCGCGAAGCTCTGCGTCCCCTCCGGCGCACCGGTCCAGTGGAGCTCCGGGGATCGGTTCGGGCGCTCCTCGTAGCTGACGTTCTCGTCCGGAAAAACCGCGCACGGACGCGGATTCTCGAGCGCACAACCGGTGATGCTCGCGAACGCGGGACTCGTGAGCGTGAACGGTCCGCCGCCGCCTGCGTTCCCGGCGATCCCGCCCGAGCCGGAGCCACCCGTGCCGCCGGCTTGAGCCGTCCCGCCGCTGCCACCGGTGCCGCTGCTGCCCGCAGAGCCAGCGCTGCCTGCGGAGCCAGCGCTGCCCGCAGAGCCAGCGCCGCCCGCAGAGCCAGCGCCGCCCGCAGAGCCAGCGCCGCCTGCAGAGCCAGCGCCGCCCGCAGAGCCAGCGCCGCCTGCAGAGTCAGCGCTGCCCGCAGAGCCAGCGCTGCCCGCAGAGCCAGCACCGCCTGCGGAGCCAGCGCTGCCCGCGGTGCCGCCTGACGCGGTACTTTCGTCAGGTGTCGGGCCTCCCGTGCCGCAAGCGACGACGCAACAGCTGAGGGCGGCGACTGCGGCGCGAAGGGCCCGTGCCTGTTTCAGGGACATGCCGGCGTCAAGGCGCGACGCAGTTCTCTTGCATCGATTCGAAGATCGCGGTCGCCGTGGGAACGTTGCCGGGGCCCGCTACGTGGATGCCGTCCGACGTGTACTCGGGGTGCCCTTCCCACGTCTCGCGCAGGTCGACCCAGTAGCATTCCGGCGAAGTCTGCCCGTCGCACACTTCTTTCATGGCCGGCCTGAGCAAGTCGAGACACGCCGTAAGGCTCGCGAACTGACTGCCGATCGGATCCGGATAGAAGAAGTACACGACCTTCTCCACGCCGTTTTCGGCCATGTCCTGGAACAGGTCCCGAGCCGCGTTCAGCGCTGCGGTCCGGTGCGACTCCTGGCCACCCTGCCAGCAATCGTTGCCGCCGCCATTCATCAGCACGAAGCGGACGCCGTTGGAGTTGCTCCGGTACTGAGCGGGGATCGAGTTGCTCGCGCCGTTGCCGATCCACGTCCCGCTCACCGACTTGTCGACGTAGTTGTCGTTCGCTCCCAGCGAACCCGCTTCCCGTGCGAGCTTCGAAGTCTCTTCCGGGATGGAGCTTGCCGCGATGAAGGACTCGCCGATGAAGAGCACTTCGTTCCCCATGGTCGTGCCTCGCTCGCAGGCTCCCGAGCCCGTTCCAGCGCCGCCGCCCTTGCCCCCTGCGCCGCCCGTCGCTCCGCCGCTCCCGCCTCCGGCAGCTGCGCCCGCCATGCCCGCCGTGCCACCCATCGGGCCGAAGCCGCCCATGGGCGCCGTTCCGGCGCTGCCGCCGGCGGGTCCCGTTCCAGCGCTGCCGCCGGCGAATCCCGTTCCGGCGCTGCCGCTGGTCGGTGTCGTTCCAGCGCTGCCACCGGCTCCGCCTCCGCCAGCGCCGCCGCCACCGAGCCCACCGGTCGGACTCACGGAACCTCCATTGCCGGCAGTCCCGGCGATCGGCGCCGTGCCACCGCTGGCCGCGCCGCTGCTGCCGCCGCCGGTTCCACCCGTGGTCGGCCACTTGCTCCCGCCCGTGCTTCCACCCGTACCCACGAGCCCGCCGGAACCGCCGGTGCCACCGCTTCCAGGGTCCGGATCCTCTACTTCGACCGAGCAAGCGGCCGCGACGATCCCGAGTGTGACGGT
>DASXWF010001257.1:0-2102 GCA_036503835.1 Polyangiaceae bacterium
CCCGGGCCTGGGACCGGTTCCAGAATCCGGCCGTTTCCCAAATGAAGCCGTCCCGAGCCGGCCATCCGTCTTGCAGGCCGCCGCAACCCGGCCTAGAAAACTGGCCCCGATGACCTCCCCGCTCGCGCTCTACAACCGTAAGTCCCCCTGCTGGCGCGCCGCGCTCAGCGCGCTGGTTTTTGCGTTCACCGCCGCCTGCGGCGGTCCACAGACCGGCGCACCGCCCACGACGGGCCCGGCGAGCACCGCGCTCGCCCCCACGAACGAGAGCGGCCCGCCCGATGACGCGCCGATCGTCGAGGCGCCGAAGCCTCCGAAGGCGACGGGCAATCCGCTGAAGGGCATCAAGCTCTGGATCGATCCGGAGACCAACGCCGCCCTGCGCGCGAACGCGCTCGACAAGACCCAGCCCGAAATCGCGAAGCTCTTCCGCGAGAAGATCGCCAAGTACTCGCAGGCGCTCTGGCTCGGCGAGTGGAACAGCAACGTCTACCGCAAGGTGAAGTGGACCGTCGATCAGGCGTCCGCCAAGGACGAAGTGCCGACGTTCATCGCCTACAACGTGCCCGGTCGCGACTGCGGCCAGCACTCGGCGGGCGGTCTCAAGAGCAAGGAAGCGTACCAGCGCTGGATCCGCAAGATCGCGGCCGGCATCGGCGACCGCGCGGCCATCGTCGTGCTCGAGCCCGACGCGCTCGGCTTGCTCGAGAAAGAGAACTGCATGACCAAGGAGCAGCAGGCCGAGCGCGTGTTCCTGCTGCACGACGCGATCAAGGTCCTGCGCCAGAACCCGAAGACCATCGTCTACCTCGACGGCGGTCACTCGCGCTGGCACCCGGTCGAGGAGCACGCGCGCCTGCTCAAGATGGCCGGCGTCGAGGACGCTCACGGCTTCGCCCTCAACACCTCGAACTACCGCGCGATGGACGAGCTCTTGCCCTTCGGCAAGAAGCTCAGCGAGCTCCTCGGCGGCGCCCACTACGTGATCGACACGAGCCGCAACGGCGCGGGCCCGCTCGGCGTGGAGTGGTGCAATCCGCCGGGCCGTAAGCTCGGCGTGCCTCCGACGCTCGACACCGCCGATCCCGAGCACATCGACGCGTACCTCTGGCTCAAGCGCCCGGGCGAGTCGGACGGCTCCTGCAACGGTGCCCCGGTGGCCGGTGCGTTCTGGGACAAGCAGGCGATCGAGCTCGCCCAGTGACGAGACACCCTCGGGCGCCGCGGACTGATGCGGTCGCGGCGCCCGGGTGATAGCGTCGGGCGCCATGGTGAAAGCCCGCTCGCTCGCGTTCGCGTTCGCATTGCCGCTGGCGCTGCTCGCCGCCTGCAAGAAGGAGGCGCCACCTGCACCGGCGAGCGACGCAGCCGCGGTCTCTGCAGCACCCGCCGCGGCCACGCCGGCCTCGACGGGCGGCGACGGCCTCGCCATCCTCAAGGACTTCGAGGGCAAGATCTCCTGGGCCGCGAAGGGCAAGATCGCGGGGCCGTCGAAGGACGGCGGGGCGCTGAACCTCGCCCTGCTCGTGAAGGGGAAGAAGTTTCGGCTGGAGCTCCCACCGGGACTCGCGGGCGCTCAGGGAGCCGGCGGCTACTTGCTGGGCTGGCCCGAGGACAAGAAGTTCTACGTCGTGAACGACGGGCAGAAGCAGGTTCTGCTCATCGATTCGGACAAGCTCGGCGCGCAGGTCGAAGCGCTGTCCGGCAAGGGTGCGGGACCTGGAACCGGCGCCGACGCGCCCGAGCTGAAGAAGACCGGCAAGGTCGAGAAGGTGGCGGGCTACAACTGCGAGGTCTGGCAGATCGCGCACAAGACCTCGCGGATGGAAGCGTGCATCGCGGCGGAGGGCACGGACTGGTTGAAGCTGCCGGTCTCGAAGCTGCCGCAGCAGTACACGTGGGCCTCCGAGCTCAGCGACGGCAAGCACTTTCCGCTGCGCTTCGTCATGTTCGACAAGACCGGCGCCGAGGAGGGGCGCGTCGAGCTCACCGCCATCGAAAAACAGCCGGTCGACGCGGCGCGGCTCGAGCTTCCGCCGGGCTACAAGGTGATCGATCTGGAGCAGATGCTCGGCGGCCTGATGCAGGGCCTCTCGGGCACG
>DASXWF010001258.1:0-2388 GCA_036503835.1 Polyangiaceae bacterium
GAGCGGCGCCGTGCTCGTGATCGCCGCGGCCGGGGTGCTGCTCGGCGAGCTCGTGGGTCCCGCCATGCTGCGCCATTCGCTGGAGAGCGCCGGTGAAACCCACGCGATCGAAGCCTCCGATCCGGCGCCGATGTCGCTCAAGAGCGGCATGCTGGGGCGCTCCGACTTCCCCGAGCGCGATTCTCAGCCCGACGCGGGAGCGCACCGATGAGCGGACACGGCGCGGCGCAGAAAGGCTTCGGCACGCGCCTGGTGCAGGCGCTCGCCCTCGCCGTCACGTTCGGGCTGCTGTACGCCGCCACGCGGCTCACGCCCGAGCTCGAGGGTACGCTCGGCACGGTGGCCGCGGTCGGGTTCCTGCTGCTCGCGGGCACGCTCATGTCGGAGCTGCTCGAGACCATCGGTCTGCCGCACCTCTCCGGCTACCTCTTGGCCGGCATCGTCGGCGGCCCGTACATCCTGCACCTGGTCGACCATCACACGGTCGAGCGGCTCTCGCCCGTGAACACGCTGGCCCTGTCGCTGATCGCTCTCTCGGGCGGCGCCGAGCTCAGGATGTCGACGCTGCGCGAGGTGGCGAAGAGCCTCGGCTACGCGATGGCGCTTCAGACCGTGGTGGTCTGGGGCGTGATGGCGGCGGTGTTCCTGGCGGTCTCGAGCTTCATTCCGTTCGTCGCGGGCCTCTCCTTCGCCGAGCTCTTCGGCGTCGCGCTGCTCTGGGGCGTGCTCGGCATCGCGCGCAGCCCTTCGGCGTGCATGGGCATCCTGGCGCAGACGCGCGCCAAGGGCCCGGTGGCCACGTTCTCCCTCGCCTTCATCATGGCCTCCGACGTGGTGGTCGTGGTGTCGCTCGCGGTGGCCCTGATGATCGCGCGCCCGCTCGTCACGGGCAGCGGCGGCTTCTCCATGCAAGACGTGGAGCTCCTGGGTCACGAGCTCGTCGGCAGCATCGCGTTCGGCACGACGCTCGGTCTCGCGCTCGCCGCCTACCTGAAGCTCGTGGGCGCGCGCGGTCTGTTGCTCCTCTTGCTCGCGATCGGCTTCGCGCTCTCGGATTTCCTCCGCTACGTGCACATCGATCCGACGCTGGCGTTCCTGACCGCCGGCTTCGTGGTGCAGAACCTGACCGCGCAGGGGCCGAAGCTCCTGCACGCCGTCGAGCAGACCGGCAGCGTCGTGTTCGTCGTGTTCTTCGCGACGGCGGGCGCCCACCTGAACGTTCCGCTGCTCAAGCAGATGTGGCCGATCGCCATCACGCTCTGCGTGATGCGCGCGCTCAGCACCTACGGCGCCGCCCGCTTGAGCTCGCGGCTCGCGGGGGACGTTCCGACGGTGCGCGCGTGGGGCTGGTCGTCGCTGGTCTCGCAGGCGGGCTTCGCGCTCGGCCTCGCGAACGTGATCTCGCGCACCTTCCCGAGCATCGGCGCCGGCTTCCAGGCGCTCGCCATCGCTTCGGTCGCGATCAACGAAATGATCGGCCCCGTGCTCTTCAAGCTCGCGCTCGATCGCGCGGGCGAGACCGCGCACGAGGACGAGTCCCTGTCGCGCACGAGCCTCGCTCCGCCCGCGCCGAGTACCTGAGCCCGACGGGGTGAGGGTCCTGGCGCCGTGTGCGGACAGCCGGGGTCCAACTTTCTGTCGAGGTAGGAAGTTGGCCCGTTCTCGCGAAACTCCCAGTTAACCGGTAGCAATTGTGTAAATAATTCCCGGGCGCATGTTCGATCCGCTCATCACCCTCGCGGGGGCCCTGGTGGGATTCGTCGTCGGCCTGACCGGGATGGGTGGCGGCGCGCTGATGACGCCGCTGCTGGTGCTGCTGTTCGGAATCGAGCCGCTCACCGCCGTTTCGAGCGACATCGTGGCGTCCCTGGTGATGAAGCCGGTGGGCGGCGGGGTCCATCTCAAGCACGGGACGGTGAATCGCGGCCTGGTGAAGTGGCTCGTCCTCGGCTCGGTGCCTTCGGCGTTCCTCGGGGTCGTGCTGTTGCAGCAACTCGGCATGGGTCCGGAGCTCCAGGCGCGCGTGAAGGTCGCGCTGGGCATCGCCTTGTTCACGGTCTCGTTCGGTCTCATCGTGCGGCCGCTCCTCGCCCGGCGAAAGCGCCCCGGTGAGAGCTTGATGCCGGTAGTCGCGAAGCCCCTGCCGACGATGATCATCGGCGTCGTCGGCGGCCTCGTGGTCGGGCTCACCTCGGTGGGCTCGGGCTCGCTCATCATCATCATGCTGCTCATGCTCTACCCGAGCCTGAAGCTCTCCGAGCTCGTCGGAACGGATCTCGTGCAGGCCGTTCCGCTCGTCGCGAGCGCGGCGGTGGGGCACATTCTGTACGGCGATTTCCAGGTCGGGCTCACGGGCGCGATCCTGCTCGGCAGCCTTCCCGGCGTCTT
>DASXWF010001259.1:0-1885 GCA_036503835.1 Polyangiaceae bacterium
GGTGATGCACTTTTGGTAGGCGATCGACGCCTGCTCGATGCGCTCTTCATCGCTGCCCGTGAAGGGGAACTCGACGTCGTTGTCCACGCATGGGGCGTCGGGCAGCGGCTCGATCTCTTCGTCGCAGGGGAAGCCCGGGTAGAAATCGCAGGGCCGAACGTTCGGGAAGGTCGGCAAGCGCAGGATCGGCTGTTCACAGACGAAGCCCTGCGTGAGCGCGCAGTTCGCGTCGGACCAGGTGCCGTCGCTCTGCAGCGTCAGGCAATGCTCGGGGCCGGGTTGCGGCCCCTCCCAGTTGGCGAAGCGCCCCGCGACGGGCAGGCCCCCACCCCAAAAGAGCGGGCCGTTGATGCGACTCGCGTTGCTCCAGCTCCAGAAGGACGCGGTCGTGAGGTCGTTGCCGCCGAGCCAGGCACTCGGTCCGACGTGGCGGGCGACTGCTCGCGTGATCCAACGATTTTCCGCGGCGTTGTCGGCCGAAGCGAGGTAGCGCCCGGACTGGGCGCTGCAAGCGCTCTCCGCTTGTTGCCAGGCGACGGGGCCGTCGCAGAGCCAGTACAGGCTGTTGCGGAAGGGGAGCGAGACGCAATTGGCAGCGGGGGCGCAGGAGTTCGCCGTGCCACAGCGGCCGGCGCCGTCACAGGTGCTCTCCTGGCTCGTACCGCTGCATTCCTCGATGACGCAAGGTGTCCCCGCCGGTCGCAGCGTGGGACTACCGACGCAGCCGCAGGCGAGGTCGCGGGTATTGTTCGGATCGTCGGGGCAGAGGTCGACGCAATCGGGGGTGAGGTCGTTGTCGCGATCGGTCTCGAGCCGGTTGCAGCCGCACTCTCCGGGCTGGGTCTTGGTGGCGTCGAGGAGGCAGCGATCGTCGCGATCGTTCGTGCCGTCGCCGTCCGTGTCGGGCACGTCGAGATCGTCGTCGTCGTCGTCCGTCGGCAGCGTGTTCCAGTCGAACGGCGTGTGCAGGATGTGCGAGTCGGAGAAGACCTCGAGCTGCTTTGCGAACCAGGCGCCCTGGTGCTTCGAGGAGGTCGGACGGTGGAGCTCGATTTCACCGTTCGGCGCGACCATGGTGCCGAGGAACGGCGCCTGGAGGAAGGCGACCTGCGTGCCGAGGTAGCCGACGAGCACCTGTCCCGGCCGCGCCTCGTCCACGAAGGGGCCCTTGAAGGTGAATTGGGAACGCACGTAGATGACGACCGGACCCGCGGTGTTGTCGATCTTCACGAGCGCATTCGGCTCGGTGTTGAAGGTCTCGAAGAAGTAGACACCGGAGCGCAGGAAGGCGCGGCCCCCGTTGACGTTCAAGTTCACGTAGCCGCCGGGCGCGAGGGTCACGTCACCGGTGACCGGCGACAGCGGCAGCGGGTTCGTGGGGAAGGTCGCGGTCCAGCTGAAGGTCTGGGTGGGAACGGCCGTGTTGGGCTGCAGTGGCCCGAGGAGCTGAACGCTGGCGTCCTGAGGTCGGATGAGTCCCGGCGTTCGAATGAAACCTTCGACCCTGGCCTGCGAACGAACCCAGACGTCCCCGCCGCCGAAGATGTTGGTGTGCCCTTTGACGCCGGCGCCGATTTCCACGCCCGGCGTGCCGAGGCCCGCGATGTTGGTGAGGGTGCCGGGCAGATTCACCTCGACACGATCGTTCACCTGCAACCTTTGGCTCGCCGAGAGGAACATGCTCTCGCGCGCCAGGCCCTCGGGGAACGTGATGGAAAAGGTTTCCGTCCCGCCGCCTGGCGTTCCAGCTGCGCCGGCGCCGCCTGCTCCAGCGCCGCCTGCTCCAGCGCCGCCTGCTCCAGCGCCGCCTGCTCCAGCGCCGCCTGCTCCAGCGCCGCCTGCTCCAGCGCCGCCTGCTCCAGCACCGCCTGCTCCGGCGCCGCCT
>DASXWF010001260.1:0-50517 GCA_036503835.1 Polyangiaceae bacterium
CCGGGGCCATCGGTGTACCCGCTGCCGGTGCGCCGCCGGCGGTCGGACACGCCGGCGATCCTCTTCGAACGAGACGCAGACCTGCGGCGCCGCCTCGGGTCTGCCACGTAATGCCGCCTCTCGAGGCGGAGCAGCGCTAGCAGGGACGACGCTTCAAGCGAAACCTGACCGCGCGCGATTGCCTCGCGCCTGGGGCGTGGCTCGGGCAATTCCGCTCGGGGCGCCCACCGTGTGTCCGTGAACAACACGATAGCGGGCACGCGCAGGAGCGAGGGAACCACTCTCGCGCGGGGAAGGGGAGTACCGGGGCCATCGTCCCGCTGGGGCCGTGTTGACCGAGCGGTGCGCGAAATCGGTCGCCTTTCAAGGGAGGTGTGCAGTGTACGGAGTGAAAACCGGAGGCTTCGACTCGCTCGAGAGCCTTCACGCCTACTACGACGGCGTCGCGGACGGCGTCAGGGCCTTTGCCTGGTGGCGAGACGGCACGCAGTACGTCGGCACCTGTGGCACCACGCTAGCCGAGGCGCTCGAGGACGTGAACGTCGCGCGCGTCGGCGCCGACCAGCGCATGAAGGCCGCGATCAAGGAGAAGGCCGAAGCGGAGAAGGCCGAGGCCGAGCGCGGCAAGAAGAAGAAAGGGAGCGATGCCGTACCATCCGACGCCCGCTGAAAAGGCGGTCAACCGCACGTTGCGGGCGCGCATGCCGATTCGCGCCATCGCGCGCCAGGTGAACGCGCGCGCCAGGCGCAACGGCTTCCAAGGCCTCGGGGCGTTCTCGCAGAGCCCGATGGCCGTGGCCGTCCGTACCGGCCTGAAGGTGGAGCCGAAGGAGAAGCCGCTCCTGTACCTGCCTGGCAATCCCTACGTGCAGCCGGTCATCGACAGGCTGCGACGGGGAGACAGAGCGTGAAGGCGCGCGTCTCGAGCCAGGGGGCCGAACTCTGGGAGGTCCAGTGCCCAGAGTGCGGCGAGTTTCAGACGTTGCCCGATGGGGAGAGCACGTTTGAATGCGAAGCGACGGCGGGCTGCACGGGAGAACTGCACGATCCGCCGTTCGATGCTGAGGACTACAGTGAAGGGGAAGAGGTCAATTACTGATGGCAAAGCAGCGTAGGGGTGACGACGTTCCGGTGGAGCAGGCGCCGGTGGCCCAGGAGACACCGGCCGAGGGCTTTCCGGTACCGACTGATGCAACACCCGAGGCGGGACCGGCAGAGGCGACCGACGTGGAAGCCGACGATCCGACCACCGAAGACGGCGGATCAGTGGCAGAGGCCGAGACACAGGTGAACCCGTTCGACGTGAAGCGTGAGTTCCGCAAGCACGCGCACACGGGCGAGGTCGTGGCCGTCGAACTCGTCGGCGGGCAGTTGCAGGGCGCCCGACTGTGCTCGCGGCCGGAAGAGCAGACGGCCGGCGCGTTGCCGGTCATGCTGCTCGAGCACCGCGAAAGCGACGTGGCGGTCTGGTACCGGAAGAACGCGATGGACTTCCGGCCCTGGGAGCCGCCGCAGCCGCCCAAGATGCTCATGGATCGACTGCGGTCGCTCTACGAGCAGGCGGTCGAAGCGCGCTCGGCCTACGAGAAGGCCAAGAGCGCGGCGAAGTTCGCCAAGGACCGTGTCGAGGAAGTGGACGAAGCCATCTTCCACGCGCTGCGCCGGATGCACGACGTCCCGGACGGCCAGGTGGAGTTGCCGCTCGCCGGCGACGTGCTCGACCAGGCCGAAGCCACGGCCGGGGACTCGAGTGTCGAGACGCCCGAGCCCGAACTTCCGCTCGATGTGGAGGACCAGTACCGGGAAGCCAACATCAAGGACAACACCGGGATCGACGTGTAGGACCGGCGGGCCTTCGGGCCCGCCTCTCTCCAGGGGGGAACGATGGCGCAATTGGTGAAGCTGGACGACCGCAGCAAGGGCATCCAGGCGATGCTCAACGATGCCGACAACAAGCGGGCGCTCCTGATGTCGGTGCCGCGCACGCTCGGCGGACAGGACGGCGCGGCGCGCCTGCTCCGCATCGCGTTCAACGCGGTCTGCTACGACGACAAGCTCGTGGTCTGCACGCACCGCAGCATCATGGCCGGCATCTTCGAGGCCCTGAAGCTCGGGCTGACGCTGGGCGGGCCGATGCAGGAGGCCTGGCTCATCCCGTACAAGGAGACGGCGACGTTCGTCACCGGCTACCAGGGGTACAGGAATCTGATTGATCGCTCGCGCTCGGTGCTCGACCTGCACCCGCGCGCCGTGTTCGCCGGCGACCTGTTCGACGTCGAGTACGGCTCGAACCCGCGCATCGCGCACAAGCCGGCCGAGGCCCTGGGTCGCGAGCCTGGCGAGTTCATCGCGGCCTACTCGGTCGCCCGACTGCGCGGCGGCGGCTTGCAGATGGAGGTCATGTACAAGGCCGAAATCGACAAGCACCGCAACCGCTCGATGGCGAAGAACAACGGGCCGTGGGTCACGGACTACGTCCCGATGGCGATGAAGACGACGATCCGTAAGATCGCGAAGTACCTGCCGAAGAGCGGCGAGGCGATGCTCGCGCTCAACCGCGTCCTCGAATTGGACGAGAAGGCCGACCTGGGCATGGACCAGGGGCTCATCCTGCCGGATGGGGTGAAGGTCTACGACGGCTCGGACAAGAGCGCCGACGCGAAGCCCGTCTCCCGCGTCGATGCCCTGAAGGGCGCCCTGGCCGAGCGCACCGGCACCGTCATCGAGCAGAAGGCCGACGACGACCTCTCCGACCTCGACCGCGACATCATCGAGCAGGACCGGATCACGATGGAACGCGAGGGCCGGAAGTGAGCCAGCAGCCCTACGACAACCTCGCCATCCCCGACAGCAAGCCGCTCGGGGAGGCCGACCTGACCACCGTGCGGGACTTGACCAGTCCCGACACCGCACACGCCGTCAACGTCGCCCTGGGTCTGCTCGACCGGGGCGACCACGCCGGCGCCGTCCTCGTGCTCCTGAGCAAGCTCTGCCTGATGGACCTTCGGCAGCAGGACACCGAGGCCTTCCTGAGCGTGATGACGACGCATGCCGTCAACTACGCCGAGGCCGTGGCAGCGGGACTGCTCGAGATCGAGGAAGAGGGCGAGAAGCAGGCTCTCGCCAGGGCGGTCGAGTTCGTCCTCGAACGCCGCCCGAAGACCACCCTGGCCGACCTGGTGCACCGAGTGAAGCGCCTGGCCGTGGCAGATGCGAAGGCGCTCTTCAGCGTGGACAATTAGACACGCCGAGATAGGGGAACATGGGTGACGGCGAGAACGTGCAAGACGGAACCGTTTACACGGTTCAGCGCCCGCGAGAATGTGACTTCTGTCGCGCGGAATTACCGGCTCCGCGCAACCACAACGGCATCGTCCCGAGGTTTTGCCCGGGGTCGCGGTGCCGTAGCGCCTGGCACGCCCAAGAGAAGCGCCGGAAGCTCGAGGCCATCCGAGCCCTGGTCGATGAACTCCTGAACTAGCGGGAGAACGACTGGTGCGCTCACACAACAAGATTCGCTCGACTATCTGGGGGTCCGGTGCGACGGGGCGCGCGCTCCGTGACTTCCCAGAGGCGACCCGGCTCCTGGCGGTCTGGCTCTTCAGCAACGACAAGAGCATGGCCGACCCGTGGGGCCTGTACTACTGCCCAAGGGCCGAGATTGTGCACGGCCTGAACACGACGCCGGCGAAGGTCAACACCGGCCTGGCGTCGTTGAGTGACCTCGGCTTCGCCTACTTCGACGTCCGCACCGAGTGGGTGTGGGTCGTCAACATGGCGGCAGAGCAGGTGCTCGGAGACGAGAAGCGCCCGCTCAAGCCGACCGACAACATGTGCCTGGCGGCGAATAAGTGGTACGGCCGCTGCCCGCGCAACCCGTGGCTGGGCCCGTTCTTCGACCGCTACGTGGGCTACCTGCACCTCGAGGAACGTCGAGACGGGGGGCAGGCCGAATCGCTGGGGCGCTCGAAGCTCGAGCCCGCCGAGGCGGCGGAAGGGGGCCTGGTCAACGTCACGTCGCCGTTGCTTCTGACAGAGGGGGAGGCGCCGGCGTTGGCGCCGCTCGCTCGAGCCCTGAGCGCGGTGGAGCAGCGCGGCGCAGAGTTCGACAAGTTCTGGGCCGCGTACCACGCGAAGGGGAAGAGTTCAAAGCCTCGGACCCGCGACACGTGGATGAAGCGCAAGCCGCCGTTCGAGCAGGTCATGGCCGGCCTCGAGCGGTGGAAGGCGTCGCAACGCTGGGCGGACGGCTACGTGGTCGATGCCGCGAAGTTCCTGAACGAAGAGCGGTGGCAGGAAGAGCCGCCGGCGGCGCCGATGCCTGGCGCCAGTCAGCGGACGCAGGACGTGGTCGAAGCGCTCAACACGGGCCGGTCCATCTTCGACCTCGAGGGCATGCTCCCTGAGCACGCCAGAGAGCCGGTGAAGAAGCTCCGCCAGGGGTGAGCGATGCAACTGCGATTGTGGAAGGAGCCCACGCTGCCTTGCGCGTTCGGTGAGACGGGCGAGGGGTGGCACGGGCGCCATCACTGCGAGGCGTGCAACGCGGCCGTCGAAGAGGCGGTCGCGTTCATGCGCGCGGCGAGGGCACGGGGTGAATACGACGAGCAGGGCTACACGCCCGCAGAGCGCCAGGCGCAACGGCGCCGGCTGAAAGCAACGGTGAACGTTTGACCGAGAAGAACCCGATGGCGATGGTGCCCGTGGAGTTCGAGGCACACATCCGCATGATCATCGACCTGTTCGAGAACAACTACCGCACCGCCCGCGCGTTCATCAACGAGAACCCTGGCGTGTGGAACCTCTGGCTGACGCGCGTCGCGCGCCTCGAGGCCTGGCGCAGCGGGCGCTCGCTCGACCGGCTCCGCTTCGCGCCGTACCTGCTCCCGTCGTCCCTGGTGCACCAGGTATTCCAGAACGGCGGCTGGCGCGTGCAGGACAGCGACGGGCACCTCTACGTCAACGGACTGAGGGTCTGGCCGGTGTCGCCGCTGGTACTGGCCGACCAAATCAAGATTCTCGAGCTCCGCCGCACGCTCAACATCGTGCCCGAGTACGACCGTGGATAAGCTCAATCCTCAGCATGAAGTGCGCCTGAAGGCCGCGCTCGCGTTGCACGCGGTGCTCTTCATGCGCGACCCGAAGAAGGAGTTGGACGACGCGCGCGTCCTGCTCTACTGGAAGCAACTCGAGCAGTTCGACATCGAGGTCATCGAGGCCGCGTCGTTCAAGCTGCAAGGGAAGCTGCGGAAGTTCCCGCTGCCCGTGGACCTGGTCGAAGCATGCGAGGCCATCGTCGCGAAGCAGACCGAGGGCACCTTCCGCCCGAACCCTCGACCGCCTGGCGCGGTGGCCTGGTGCGACGAGGGCTGTGACGACACGGGGTGGCTCGAGGTCCGCAAGCCGCTCCGCGAACTGCGTCCAGACGTGTACACCGACGACAACCCGGAGGGCGACGCGATGGCGACCGCCGTGCGGAAGTGTTCGTGCTGGGACGTCAACCCGGTGAAGCGGTGGCGGAGCCGAGAGAACAAGGCCGGCAACATGCGCCGTGAAGAGAAGGCCAACAACGACTGGTCGCCGAACCGCCGGGGCCAGTTGGTGCGATTCAAGCGGCAGGGGTGACAGAAGACATGAGCAATGACATCAAGCTCGCAGAACTCGAGAACTACATCGATCAGCACCGGCTCGGGCTGCACAAGATCATCGACGGCACGCTCGGCGGCATCCGCGCCAGGGTGTGCGAAGCGCTGGGCCCGAAGCTGCCCACCGACGACCTGCCGTGGCGCTACGAAACCACGCCTGGGCAGTGGTACGACATCTGGAACGCGAAGGCCGAGTCGGCCGTCGTCTCGCACGCCTGCAATCCGCTCCCGCGCCCTGGGACGACCGTTCACCTGTTCGCGAACCCGAAGACGGCGCTGATCAACACCAAGGAGCCGTTGATCCTGATGGTGAAGCACGCGCGCGTCATCCTCGAAGAAGAGCGCGCCGGCGAGCCGTCCCTGGTGCTGTTGACGTTCGACTTCCCGGCGGAGGCGCCGTGACACCACAAGAGCAGTGGGAGCACGACGGGCGCCTGGTCGCGGTGAAGCGCGAGAACTCGATCTGGGAGATGGCCTGGTGGTTGGTCGAGGGCCAGATGAAGGCCTTTGACGCCGGCTTCAGCGTGTCGTCTCGCATCCTGAAGCGCGACCAGAAGACGCTCGAGAACTACTACCGCGTCGGTCTGGCGTGGCCGAGAGGGACGCAGCACCCAGACCTGTCGTTCACCACGCATCGCGAACTCCTACGGGAGCGCGATCCGGCGGCTCGAGCGCTCGTGATGTCGGAGGCGATTGAGCACGGTTGGTTCGCTGACGACGTCGTCCGGTACTTCGAGAAGCACCCGCCGACGCCACGTCCGCTCGTGGGCATGGACCGCCCGCCGAGCAGCAAGAACCGAACGCCGTACCAGCGGCGCTACCAGAAGACGGTCATGGTCAAGTGCCCGTGTGGGTGCGAGCACGTCTTCCCCGTGAAAGGGCACAAGGTGAGTCGAGATGCTGTGGCTACCGAAGTGGTTGAGAGAGCAGACCGAGCCGAGCCCGTCGCCAGCGGAGGGTGAGGGAGTCTCGCGGCGGACGTTCCTGTTCCTGGGCGGCGCGGCCATCGTCGCGGCGGCATCCCCGCTGCCTGGTTGGGGCGAGAAGCTGTGGACGCCGCCACCTGGGAGCAGCTACGTGCTGTTCAAGCACCAGGCGGACTTCTTCAGGGAGATGGACGGCAAGAACCTCGCGTTCTACTCGGGCGGGCGGCGCGGCGGCAAGACCGCGCTGATCAAGAACCTGGTCGAGAGCGGGCGCTTCCTCGAGCCGCACATCCTGGGCGAAGACGGCAAGCCGGTCGAGTACATCGTGCATGCCGAGCGCGACCCGGTGCTCGACAAGCTCGACGCGCCCGTGTGGGACACCTCGGGCGAGTGGTGGAAGGAGGATGCCTGATGCTCTGGCTCCCGAAGTACTACCGCGACAAGCTGTAACTGATAAGCAAGGGGTGACGAATGATTGAGTTCTTCGTGTCGTTGGTGCCGCCGACGACCAGCCATCACCACAAGAAAATCGTCCGCATCGGCAAGTTCTCGAAGCTCGCGGATCGGCCCGAATTGGTCGCGGCGAAGAACAGCCTCGACGCCGCGCTCTACCCGCATCAGCCGCTCGTGGCTATGGACGGGCCCGTGCGGCTCGAGGTCGAACTGACCTGGCCCTGGCGCAAGGGGGAGACGAAGAAGCGCCGCGCGCTGGGCCGCGTGCCGCACACCAGCAAGCCCGATTGCAGCAACATGCTCAAGACGCTCGAGGACCGCCTGGTGAAGCTCTGTTTCATCGAGGATGACAAAGCGGTGGCCGACGTGCACGTCCGCAAGTGGTGGGGCGACACGCCAGGCATTCGCGTCCGCATCACGCCGCTCGAGGGGGAGGGCGCCTATGTCATCTGAAGCGAAGTTCGCCGGCATCGCCAACCAGATCAAGGAAGCCGCCGAGGCGCGCGCCGCCGAGAAGGAAGGCGTCGTCGCTGACGCCCTGCGGAGCCTCGAGGCCCTGCACGCCGACCTGCGCGTGCACCTCGAGCACCCGCGCACGCTCGCCAGGCTGAAAGGCACGGCGCCGCCGTTGCAACTGGCTGTGGTGAACATCATCACCGCGCTCTGGTACTCCGCCGGCGAGCGCGCCATCGTCGTCAGCGGTGTACGCGGCGACAAGGAGCAGCAGGAGCTATACCTCCAGGGGCGCGGCCGTCCCGGCAAGATCGTCACGCACCTCGACGGGGTGAAGAAGCGCTCGCGCCATCAAGTAGCGGTGGACGGCCCGTGGAAGGGACTCGGCTGCGCTGTCGATCTGTGCTTCCTCGACGCAGACGGCAAGCCCACCTGGGACGAGGCGATGCCCTGGGCGCTGCTCGGCTCGCTGGCGAAGGCGCACGGCCTGGTCTGGGGTGGCGACTGGCCGAAGCTGCGCGACAAGCCTCATGTGGAGTTGTTCGAGTCATGAAGCCGCCACCGAGAATCCCCGCCGACCTCGACGGGGCGCCGACCGTCAGCGGTGGACGCTACGCGCCTGCCGGCCTGTTCCTCGAGCGCGCCGAGTACGTCTCGAGCGACTACGCGCGCCGCCTGGTCCTCGAGTTCGACTGGTCGCGCGCCGCCGAAGGCCTGCCGCCCTGGGGTGTGCGGCTCTACGTCGGCCGGCCACACGAGGCGCACGGCGTCGCCTGGCGCCTGGCGGGCCGCAAGACCTGGGCACCCAGCCAGCGGCAGGCATTCGACCGAACCCGCAGGTTCATGGATGGCGCCGCGTGAGCCTCGATCATCTGGTGCATCCCCTAGACCGGCGCCAGACTGAGCCCGCGCGACGTCCACCAGGGCGCCCGCCGAAGGTCCGCCGGCGCGGCACCGGACGGATCACGGCGCGCCGCCTCGACGCCGCCCGTCGCGGCTTCATGCTGTTGTGTCTGTTGGAGTCGGCGCCGCCGGATGTCCTCGACGCCTGGCGCGCCATCCTGGGCACGCTCGGGCGCCGCCTGGCGAAGCGCTCGAAGGCCTGAAAAGGGGAACGGCCCGACCCTCTCACGTCTGAGAGTGTCGGGCCGCTCAACGTCGGGGTGACGACGTGCAAACGCGGTGACGGTTGCGGCTTCAGCCTACACCAGATCGGCCGCTACTGCGTCTCATCCACCACACCACTAACCACGCGAACACGAACGCCACCAGGTGCCCGTCAGTCACTCCACCGGCGCCGCGACCGGCGCGGCCGGCGGCACCAGGTGTGCCCGCGTGACGATGTCCCGGTGAGCCTCGAAGTGCTCGCGCAACTGTCCCCACGCATACGCGCGCGCCTCGCACACCTCGGCCGGTGTCGGCTCGACGGCCGCGAGGTAGACCCGCGCCTGAGCCTCGCCGCTCGTGTAGCTCGACACCTCGACGCCGCCGAGGAATGGCCCCCACTCCGACCAGGGCGCCGCCGGCTCGGGTAGCGCCGCCGATAGTCGCGCATCGTGCGCGCGGTACCGCTCGAAGGCCTCGCGATGCCTGGCGCCCGTCTGTCCCTGCGCTGTCAGCGAGAGCCACGGCGCGAACGCGATCCCGCACATTGACCGCCCCTCCCAATCGCACCCGTTGGGCATGCCGTGCGGGAGCTCGTGGACCTTGACGCCCTGGCGCGCCGCGACCAGGTTGCACGCCTCGAAGGCCTGCAACATCCCGAGCCCTCGCGGTAGCACCTCGCCCGAGATCCGCACGAGCGCGCCGACCATGTCCCAGACCTGATCGGATGCGTGGTGCGCCTCCAGGTTGATCGCCGTGAGCAGCGCCGATGCCTGCTCGTTGATCTGTTCGATCTTCATGCTTCACCCTTCATCGTGAGCCGCGCGCCGTGCGCCTGGCGTCGCGTGTTGAATGGCCCGAGCACCATCGAGAAGCGCGCGCCGTCGCGCGCCTCGGTCGGCACCTGGCCTGCTGCCCTGCTCGTGACGCGCCAGCCGTCCGCCGGATGCCGCGCCGCCCACCACTTGACGTTGAACGGCTCGCGGATGCGCCGCGCGATCGCTGCGTTCGTGTTGCCCTGGTCGGTCATGGCTAGATCGTCCGATGGCGGAGCGCGTACCCGCTCTCTGTGTGGCGCATCTTCCCATCGCGCGGCGGTCGCGGCGGGTTGTTGTGCTCGTTGCTCGGGCACCTCTCGCCCGTGCATGTGAAGCCGTCGCGGTACAGCGCGTGCGACAACTCGTAGACGAGCGCGAAGCACATATCCATCCCGCAGCCGCCGATGATCACCGCGTCATCGTGCTTGCTGAGTCGGTTCTCGGTCGCCCAAGCAACCCATCTCGAGACGTTGCGGATTTGCCCGTCCTCGACGGCATACACCGCGATCTGCCTCGACATGCCGGAGCGCGCAACCTGGGTGACGGAGCAGTGAACCTCCGCGCCTGGTGGGAAGAGCAGCCGCAGCCGCTCGCGCGCCTCGTCCCGCTGCAACTGCTTACCCTTCGCCGCGCTGATCCGCTTGGCGTTCGGATCGTCTCTCCATGCCTCCGGGTGCCGTGTCTCGATCACCGTGCCGCTGTTCAACTGATAGAACGTCGTTGCCATCGCTCACCCCTCGCGCGTATCGGTCGCGCATCCTGGCCGCGCGTCGCACCTCTGCGACCACGTCCGCCGTTGTCACCTCGGGCGCCACGACCACCAGGCGCCCGGCTTCGTCCTCACCCCTCACAGCACGCCGCCGGCCTGGCGGTAGCGCCGCACCTCGCGCGCCAGTGTTCGCGCCTCCCTCGCAACCTCTAGCCCGATGTCCCAGCCATACACCGCCGGCGCCATCAGCACGTAAGACAACCGCTCCGCGCGCTCGTGAATCCGGCGCCACAACTCGATCCGCTCTGTGTCTGTCATCATGCCCACCGCGAGACGAGCGACACGCACCCGTGCCGCCCTCCCGCCCTCCATGCGACATGCACCGCGACGCCCCGGTATCGCAGCACCCGCAGCCGCGCGCCGTTCGTCAGGTCATAGCCGCCCGTCGAGAGCCGCACGCACGGCCCCCAGATCGAGCCGATCCCGACCTCGCGCAAGTGGCCCATGCCATGCGGCATTGAGCCCGCCCAAAGCCAGCGACAGATCGCGCGGTACTTCATCGGTTCGGCCTCTCGTCTTCTGTGTGCGTCAGCAGCCGCCCGCGATAGGCGCGGATGCACTCTCCGCATACTTGGTACCTCATGAAGTTGAGCCAGAACCGCGCGACCGTCACGCGCCGCCAGTGGCCGCAGTCCTGACACGTCCCGAGCCGGTACCGCCGGCGCCACCTCACGACGGCACCCGACAGCGAAGCACGCCAGCCGCGCGCGCCTGGCGCATCATCCACAGCAGATCGCGCGCCTTGACCGTCGCCCGATGGCGCCCCATGTGGAGCGCTTCAACGGTCCAGGGCGGCGCGCCCGCCGACGTTCGCAGCCCGCGCCCCTGCGCCGCCATCACCACGAGCGACGCGCGCACCTCCGCGAGCACGCGCGCCGCCTGCGCCGCGTCATACCAGGCAGCGCGCGCCTCGCGCCGCTGTCGCGCGCTGCCGTCTGTGTGCCACTCGAACCAGATCCGCGCCCGGTTCACTGGTCGCCGCCTTCCGCCCGCGCTCGGATGCGCTCCGCGACCGCGTCCCCGTCGATGTAGGCCTGGCGGTATGCGCTCGTCGCGTCGAGTTCGGCCACGGTCCAGAACCCGCGACACCGCGAGCAGAGCCAACCGTCGTACTCGCCGCGCGCCTCGCTCGCATCCACCAGGTATTGACCTTCGAGCGTTTCGCCTGGCCCGCAATCGGGGCACGTCGGCCGCTCGTCCTCGTCCTCGTCCGCGAGCACGCAGACCTGCTCTATTGCGCCGTCGATGGCCTCCCAGATGGTCGAGTGTTCCAGCGCGCGCGCGATGCGCTCCGCTTCGTCGTCTGTGATGGCGCGCCCAGCACGGAGTGCGGCCTGCTCGCGTGTGTACGTGAAGATCACCACCAGTCGCCTCCGATCTCTCCGTCTTCGATCCGTTCTTCCTCGCGCTCCGCCAGGCACCCGGCACACCAGCCGTAAGAGGCTACCGGCCCGACCTCGCCGCACACCTTGCAGGCCTGATCGCGCTCGTCTTCGTCCTCGACCGGAGAATCGGCGTAACGGTCCACGCTCGACGCCGGCGCGCCTTCGCTCGCGTTCTGCCAATGCCATCCCATACCGTCACCCCTTCCTTGCTGTGTTGAGTTTCACCAGGCCGCGCGCCGCGAAGTAGGCCGATGCCCTCGGCGCCTGATACCACGCCGGCTCGAAGCCGCCGCCGGCGAGCCAGGACACGAGCCCCGCGCGCAACTCCGCCAGGCGCGCCGACTCCGCCGGATCAACGTGGACCACTTCGCCGCGCCGCGAGACGATGATCCGCTCCTGCTCCTGTAGGTTCGCGTTCGGGTCCATCGCGTTACCACTCCCCCCGCGCGCACCGCTGCCGGATGTCCGCCAGGCGCGCCGCGCGAGCCGCCAGGACGTCAGCGCGAGACGGCCGCACCATCGGCCGCGCTCGCATCTTCACCTCGCGCCAGGCCTCGACCAGCGCGCGCACCAGGACCACCGCGCGCCGCGTCACTGCGTCACCGCCGCGCGTGCCTGCCGTGCCTGCCATGCGCGAGCCCTCGCGAGCAGCGCGCGCAGCTTGCAATCCTTCGCCGTGTGCCCTTCCAGGTCGAGACAATCGATAGCTTCGAGATCGTCACGCTCAAACACGCCAGGCTGTAGCGCCTCGCAGTGTGGGCACGCCGGCCCCTGTCGGTCGTCGGCCAGGTCTGACGGCATCTCAATCGCGCCGGCCCATTCGAGCGATTCAAGCATTGCGACCAGGTCCACGAGTAGCGCCCGCTCTGCCGCCGTCACTGGTCGCCACCCTCGCGCGCCTCGCGCGCCGCTCGCATCTCCGCCACGCGCGCCGCACGCCGAGCCGCGCGCTCTTCGTCCTCGCGCACCTGTTCGGCACACTCGCGCGGAGTCGCCACGCGCGCCTCAAGCCGCACGCTTGCGCCCGCCGTCACTCCCGAGAGCCGTAGCGCTTCGTTGATTGCTACGCGAACCTGACCGGCCTTCACCAGCAGCGAGATTGCCCGCGCGCCGCGAATGCGTTCAAACGCTGTACCCGTCACTATGTAGTAGCGCATCTGCCGTCCTCACCCAGACGAGAAGAGCCGGCGCACACTGACGCGCGCCGGCTCGGTTGACCTACTCGAACAGCCCGACCTCGACCAGCCGCACCGCGTCGCGCTCGTCGTGCTCCCAGGACGAGCCGCGCGAGCCGTCCGACGTCACCCGCTCGACGTAGAGCCGGCGGACTGGCTCGCCCTCGAACAACGTCCCAGTACCAGGCGTGAACCAGTCCACGTGAGACACGCGCACCAGCACCCAGCCCCAGCCGCGCCGCATCACCTCGAAGCGCGAGCCCTCGACCAGCCCAGCGAGCAGCGCGCGCGCATCACCTGGCGCCGGCGCATCCTCGGGCGCATCCTCGGGCGCCGTCGTCGGCTCGTCGCGCATATCGAGCTCGCGACACTCCAAGCAGCCGCCCTCACAACCCGTGCATGGCGGCTCGACGTCGCGCCCCTGCTCACACTCGCCCAGGCACCCGATCACGCCGCAGGACGAGCAGCGCCCGTCTTGGTCCTCGCCCAACGGCATGTAGTCCGCGCCGGCCTCGATGACCTGACGCGCGCACCAGGGCGAGCACACGTAGTGCCCGCCCACCAGGCCCACCGACCCGATCTTGATGAAGCCGCAATCGGCGCAGGTACAGCCCTCGGGCGCCTGCTCCACCACCTCGAACGCGACGCCAACGCGCCGCGCCTCGTCGCGCTGAATCGCCATCAGTCGCCGCCACTGCGCCGCCGCGCTCGCCACGCTCACCACAACCCCCAGGACGCGCGACGCTGCATGTCTTCGTACTCCGCCCGCGCCTCGCGCTCGTCCTCGACCGCGCGCGCCTGGAGTCGCACCGCTGCCCGCTCCATCGCCGCCCAGCCCGCCAGCGCCGCCTCGCCCTCGGCCCGCACTGCCGCTTGGTGCGCGCCCGCCCAATCGCCGCACCGCAGCCGCAGCACCGCGAGCCGCGCTTCAGCCACCGCGCACCCGCGCACCGCGTCGAGGATGCGAACGCCACCGCGCCCGCCCCAGCCCGAGAACCGGTCCAGACTCTCCCGCTTTGCCATGCTGTCACCCTCTGAGGTTTGGAGACTGCCCACCAGTCCCCCGGCCACGCTCGCGCAGCCTTGCACCGTACCAATGCGGCTTTGATGCCAGCCATCGGCGCCTACGGCCTGTAGCATGTAGCCCCTACCTCGGCTCAGGATGTCTTACAGATTGCGTACCTTTGTACACCATTCTGTACGTTGTCGCCTGGCGCGCGGATTTAGGCGCTTGCCCTACCTCGGCTCGGTCGGATGCCCCAACGTGAGCGTAGGCGGATGCCCTAGCGCGCCTTGTGGCGAATACCCCACTGTGCCCGGTGCGCGACCAGGTGCGCCGGCGCCGGCCTCGACCCGATGCGATGCGAGCAGGCGAGCGCGCGAGGACGAGCGCGCACCGACGACGCCAGGCGAGCGCGAAGCGTGGAAACGGAGCGCGAGCGCGCCGGCCTCGGGCCGGAAAGACCCCCAGGCCTCGGCCTGGAAACGCCGCCCTCGAGGCGGAAAGACCCCCCCGCTGGGACTCCCACCCCCCCAGGGGGGCAGGGGGGAGCGCTGACGCAGGAGGGCTGTGAAACCGTTCGGAACTGTGGGTGGATGCCCGAAGGCGGATGGGGCGGATGCCCGAGGTGAGAAGCCGGGGTACCAGGTGCTCGCGTCTGGACCGTCTCGAGCCGGCCGCTGGCGGTCTACCTGGTGCCCCTCGAGCGGCGCAGTTCTCCGTCCCTGCCGGTCGTGGTTCGGACGGTGTCCGGTGGTCCACGAGTGGGATTCGAACCCACGTCTCCGCTCGTGAGGTGGAGGGTAGCACGGCGAACTGGAGGCGAAGAACCCTTCAGTACAACGTGTCAAGGCCCTACACGCATCGACTCAACTTGGGTGTGCCTAGCCGTCTGAGGATGGCAGTTTCCGGCAAGTTGTTGGAATGGTTAGGAAAACAGACCCCCTTCGAAGGGTGTCGGAAGGCCCTTCGAAGGGCCTATTCTCTATCTCTATCTCTGTGGGTATCTGTAGAACTCTCAAGAGAGAACAGAACTACCGAGTGAGGACATGCGCGCGCGAGGCGGGCGGCTGAGGTACCTTTGAGCGCGCGGAGGGGCGAGGATGGTTGAGGGCGAGAAGAGCATCACGGTCAACGGCAAGCGGGTCTACGTGCGGCGCGAGGTGCTGCCGTATGCCGATGCGGTGGCCCTGGCGGGGTACGGGCCGAACGCGGCGGCGGCGCGGCCGGTCGTGCGGGTGAAGTACCCAGGGCCGGCGACGTTCAAGGACCACAACCTCGGGCCTGGCGAGTACGCGATGGTGTCGGCGGGCATGACGCTCGAGGTGGGGCTGACGAGCCAGGCATGAGCGACCAGGGCGAGCGCATCGACGGCGGGCAGCGAGCGGTCATCGGTGAGGGCCTGCCGCGTCGCGTCGGCGGTCGGGGCGACCGCTTCGACAAGGGCTCGGGCGAGAGCAAGGCGCTCGAGGCGGCGAAGGCGGGCGACCTGGGGCCGGTGGACCCACGCAACCCGAAGGGCGTGCGGAAGCCGCTGGCGATGCCGGTCGAGGCCTTCCTGGCGATTCGGAAGCTCACCGACGTCGAGTTGGCCGAGAAGGTACTCGCCATCAAGGTCTACCGCGCGAACGGCTACACGCTGGGTCGGGCGGCGAAGGCGATGGGCGTGCCGGTCGGCATGGTGCGCGAGTGGCTGGTGCAGGCGCGGGAGCGCAAGCTGGCGTTGCCGGCGATTGACCAGGCGCGGGCCCACGTCGAGGACAACCTGGTCGAGATGGCCGTCGATTCGCTGGCGACGCATCTGAAGCAGAAGAACCTCGAGGCGACGCTGGCGACCTTGCGCGGCACGGGCGTGCTGCGGAACAACGATGCGCCGGTCGATGGCCGGTTGCCGACGACCCTGACGGTCAACATCGTGGATGCGGACGGCGTCATCGTCAGCGTCGGCGCCAAAGCGCCGGTGCTCGAGGGCGTGGTCGGTCGCCCGAAGGCGCACGCAGGCGACCTGCCGGTGCTCGAGCACGATCTGTGAGCAAGGCGCTCCCTGGTGCCAGTGGAGCGCTGAAGCTCCAATACAACCCCTACCAGCACGCCTTCTTCGAGGCGCTGAGTGCGACGCGGCCGGACGGTGGGCCGGCGTTCACGCAGTTGACGCTCTTTGCCGGCCGACGTGGCGGCAAGACGCGCGCCGGCTCCATCGCGATTCCGAAGCTGATTGCGCGCAAGCCAGGGCAGTTCGGCTGGGTGTGCGCGCCGACCTACGGCGACCTCGAGGACTTCGTCAAGCCGGCCGTCTTCGAGGCGATTCCGAGCGGCTGGGTGAAGGACTGGAGCGAGAAGCACCAAACGCTCTACATCACCGGCGGCACGCGCGTGGCGTTCCGCTCGCTCGAAGACCCGAACAAGGCGCGCGGCCCGGGCCTCGACTTCGCGTGGATTGACGAGAGCCGGAAAATCTCGCAGTTGGCGTGGCACACGATGATGCCCGCCCTGGCCGACCGTGAGGGCGTCGCGATTCACACGACGACGCCCAACGGCTTCGACTGGTGCTGGAAAGACCTCTGGTTGCCGGCGACGGAGAACGAGCCGGGCATCTGGGCGTGCAAGTACAAGACGCTCGACAACCCGATGCTCAAGCCCGAGGTGGTCGCGGCCTGGCGTCGGCGCATGGACCCCATCTTCGCGAAGCAGGAGTTCGAGGCCGACTTCGTCACGTTCGCGGGGCAGATTTACGGCGAGACGGCGCTCTCACCTGACCTCGAGTTGTCGGACGCCGACGTGCGGTCGTTCATTCCCGAGTGGCCGCGTGTGCATCCCTCGCGCGGCATCATCATCGGCGTCGATCCGGGCGCCGATCACCCGTTCGCGGTGGTGGGGCTCGTTCCGACGCCGAAGGGACTGGTCCAGGTCTTCGAGTACAAGAAGCGCTACCGCTCGCTGGGCCAGCACTGGCACGAAGTGAAGCAAATCCTGCACACGCTCTCGCCCGAGCGCGAGTTGCCGGTGCTCGTGCGCGCCATCGATCGCTCGCAGCGGCAGACCATCATCGAGTTCGGGCAGATGGGGGAGTTCTTCCAGCCGGCCGAAAACTCGGTCGTGGCCGGCATCCAGCGCGTAAGCGCCTGGTTGCACCACAAGAAGCTCTACTTCGTGAAATCCCGATGCGTCGAGACGCTGAAGGACATGAAGAGCTACCGCTGGAAGGAGAACGAGAACAAACAGGGCGAACTCATTCAGGAAGCGGTCATCAAAATCAACGACGACCTGCCTGACGCCTTGCGGTACGCGCTCATGACCTGGCCCGAGTTGCCGGAAATGGACCCGGCAACCGACGTGCTAGATTCTGAGCGCGAGCAGGCACCCGGTGAGTGGGAACGGGAGCGTATCCGCATCGCTCGCGAAATCGAAAACGAACGCGAGTACGGCAATCCGCTCGACATGGGGATTGCGCTCGGTGGCGAGGGCTGGAGCGGCGAGGGTGACAGCCTCTCCGAGTTCTACGCCTGAAAGGGGTGACGAGTGGGACTGTTTAAATTCCTTCGGCTGCGCGCCGAATTGTCCGTCGCGAAGCTGAGGCTCGAGGACGCGGTACTCGCTAAGGTCGAGGCCGAACGAGATGCGCGCGAGACACGGGACACCGCGTTCGACTTGGACCGCCGGCTCTCCGAGGCCAACCGCCGCGCTGAGGACTGGAAAACCATCGCACAGCAGCACGCGGCCGAGAAGCGGCTCCTGATTGCGATGCTCGAGGACCGCGAGCATGCCCAGGCCGACGCGGCGACGCTCCGCCAGGTGCACGTCGTGCTCGAGCGGCACAACGCGACCGCACAGGCCTCGAATGAGTGGGCCATCGCGCACATCAACCTGCTCACACACGAACGCAACGCGCTCCTGGCCGAGCGCGGCTCGCCGTTGCCCAACGCGGAGTTCCAGCAGCGTTCCGACGAGCACCTTCCGCCGCCAGGGCCGGTTGGACTCGAGGGCATGGTCGGTGGCGTGCCGATTCCAGACGGCAAGACCGCCGGCGACGTCATCGCGTCGCTGCGAATGCGCCGCGACCGCGAGCGCGAGCAGAAGCCCGTCGATCCGGCCGACCTGTTGAAGCAGGCGGCAGACATCTTCGAAGAGCCCGCCGGCGATCCAGGCGCCAGCGACAACGAGCCGCCCCTCACCGACCCGTTCGCTGAAATCCCGTAACGAAGGACGCACGCATGGCGACCCCCACGATCCCCTCGAGCATGTTCCCGGCCGGCGCCGGCCCCGACATCCCAGGTCTGGATGAAGCCGCAGCCCAGATGTTCGGCCCTGGCGCCAACATCCCGGTTCGGAAAATCAGCCCCTACGAGCAAGACGACCAGGTGCGCGAGTTCATCGAGTCGTTCGAGCGCGAGGCGACCAGTGGGCGCATCCAGCACGAGGACACGTGGACGAAGAACCTCTACTACCGAGCCGGTCGGCAGTGGATCACCAAGGAGGTGCGCGGCGGCTGGCGCGACAAGCGCCTGGCGAAGTGGGTGCCCAAGCCGGTCACGAACAAGGTGAGCGAGGTCTACGACGCCATCAACTCCGTCTTCGCGACGGTGGACCTGAGCGGCTTTGCGACGGCCAACGGCACGCGCGAAATCGACATGGTGACGTCGGAGATGGTCAACCTGCTCGAAGAGCCGATCAAGCGTGAGCACGACTCGCGTCGCATGTGGATGCGGGCGAACTTCTGGCACATCATCACCGGCAACGTCATCCTGCACCCCTGGTGGGACCCCGACGCGCGCCACGGCGTGATCCTGGTGCCGCACGAGAAGTGCGTGATCTGCGCCGGCGTCTTCGCGCCGAGCGCCATCGTGGAGGCCGGCCAGAAGTGCCCGAATTGCGGCTCGATGATGTTCGAGCAGGCCATCGGCCAGGACGGCAAGCCGATTGCGACGCGGCTCGCGCAGGGCAAGGGCAGCACCGACGTCATGTCGCCCTTCGAGTGGTTCGTGCCCGACAGCTACACGTCGATGGACGAAGCGCCAGGCGGCATTCGTAAGCGGTGGCGCACGTCCTGGTACTACCAGCGCGTGTTCGGCAAGAAGTGGCTCGAGGACAACGGGCTCTCGTTCGAGAAGAACCCCTCCGACACGTCGATCCAGACGTTGCGGCGCCTGGCGACGATGGCCGACAGCCACAACGGCAACGCGCCCGACCCCGGCGAGGGCCCCGGCATGCTCACGGACGGCACGGTCGAGGGCGAAATCTGGTTCAAGCCGTGCGACCCGTTCGAGAACGGCCTGTTCTGCCGGTACGTGGGCTCGGGCGGCTCGATCAAGCTGCTCACCGCGTCGTCGGCCGAGGCGCGGCAGCTTCCGTACAAGACGATCCACGGCGACCCGCTGTGGCCGTTCGTGCACATCCCCTACGAGCGCGTCGAAGGCCGCTTCTGGGGCGCGTCGCCTATCGACCTGGTGACGCAGAAGAACGACCAGATCAACCAACTCGACTCGCTGATGCAGTTGATGGCGCTTCGGATGTCGAACCCCGTGTGGCTCGAGCCGAAGGGCGCCGACACGAAGCGCAAGACGGGCGAGCCAGGCCTAGTGCTCGTCTACAACCCGATTGCGGGCAGCGGGCAGAACCCGAAACCGGAGCGGATCGAGGGCGCGCAGATTCCCTCGAGCCTGGTCAACTTCCGCATGCAGTTGCTCGCGGACATCGAAGCGCTCACGGGCACCTACGACGTCATCAAGGGCAGCAAACCGACCGGCATCGAGGCCTTCAGCGCGTTGCAGTTGCTCGTGGAGCGCTCACAGAGCCGCTTCACGCCCGTGCTGATGGAGCGCGGCGACGCCTACGCGCGGCTCTTCGCGCTCTGGATCGAACTCGAGCGCGTGTACGGCCCGATGGAGCGCTGGGAGAGCGTCGCGGGGCCAGATGGTGAGCGCGCCTTGCAGTTGTTCCGCGCCGCCGACCTCTCGGGCAACGTGACATTCACCGTCGAAGACGGAAGCCAGGTCCCGAAGACGAATCTCGGTCAGCGCGCGGCCATCGAGCAGTTGACGAACCTCAAGGTCATCAACCCGATGATGCCCGAGACGGGATACGCGATTCTCCAGACCTTCGGGCAGCAGAAGCTCATGCCCGGTCTGGACGTACACGTGCGGCGCGCTCGCGCCGAACAGACGGAATGGGAAGCGTGGGCGGTGCAGGTCCAGTTCCAGCAGCCGCTCGACCAAATGGGTCAACCGATCACGGCGCAGATGGACCCCATGTCCGGTCAGCCGGTTCCGGTCCCGCCCCAGCCTACGCTTCCCATGCCTGGCGTGCGTGCCGTGGAGCACGACGACCAGATTCACGCCGCCGAGCACCGCAAGTGGGCCAACGGCGACAAGGTGCAGAAGCTCGTGCGCGAGCGACCGGAATTGCGGCCGGCGCTCGACTTCTTCATCACCCAGCACGACATGGCGATCATGCAGGCGCAGATGCAGGCGCAGGCGGCTCAGGGCGGAGGGCCAGGGACTTCCGACTTGGGCCACAGCAACCGCGAGGGAGGCGACACGGACAGCGTCCCGAGCGGCAACGGGCAGGGCGCACAGAACCAGGGGCCGGCGTAGCGACACCGCGCCGGTAGTTCTTGCACGGCATGCCTCAACATTGACCACGGCCTTACCTCGACTTCATCATCGTCGCGGCCAGGCCGGGAAACCGGAGAAGCCAACCAATGCCAGACGAATTTCCGTCCTTCGACGTACCCGCAGGGGTACCGAGCAGCACCCCGACCGCGACGCCCACGGCAGAGACGCCGAGCGCCGCGCCAGTCGAACCATCGACGCCTGCCGCGCCGGCGCCCGAACCTGCCGCTCCAACCGACCCACTGTTTGCCCCCTGGTCCGCCAGCCAGGCACAGCCCGCCCCCGCCGGTGACGCGCCGCCGGCCGCGCCGCCGGCGCCGCCCGCTCAGCCCGAGCCGAGCCAGACCGAGTTGCTGCTCGCGCAGCAGTCGCAGTTGCTCGCCGCGCTCGCGACCCGGCTGATGCCGCAGGCGCCGCCCGAGCCTGGTGCGCCGCCGCCGCCGCCGCGCGACCCCAAGGACGTCGCGCTCGAGCAGGCCCTCATCAAGCGTGTCCCCGCGCTCGGCCAGTTGATGCAGATCATGAGCGACCCAGCGAAGGCCCAGGCCTTCCAGGCGCTCTTGGACGCCGCGCCAGGGCACCAGCAGACGGTGCAGACGTTCTACGAGGAATACGCCGAGACGACCGCCTCGAAGCTCAAGGGCTTCTACGCGGACACCTACGGCGTGGACCCGAAGCTGGTCACGCGCGAGCACGAGGACATGCTCACCGACCAGTTCACGTTGTGGATCGAGAAGCCGCAGAACGCAAAGGCGCTGAAGCGCTACGAGGCCGGTGACATCCGCGTCGTGGACGAGTTCGCGTCGTTCTTCAAGCAGCGGTTCGTGGAGCCGGCACGTCGCCAGGGCCAGGTGGCTCTCGAGCGTCGTGCCGCGCCGATTGCGGACCTTCCTCGCGGTGGCGGGAGCAGCATCCCGACGCCGCAGCAGAGCGCCCCGGTGCAGACCCCCGCCGGCGAGCGCGACGTGTTCGGTGAAGCGTGGGGCGACTTGCAGCGGGCACGAACGGCGAGGTAGGGCCTCGCCCACACTCAGGAGAAGCGCATGGCCGGGGCCGATACCCAGAATCTCTCGGGGCTCTACAAGACGAAGTTCCAGAACTACGTCGCGGAAATGACCAATCGGAAGTACCCGCTGACCGACCTTTTCAAGTTCGAAAAGGCCGAGTTCGCCGGTTCGGACGAGGTCTACAACGCGCACGTGACGCGCAACATCAGCCCCATGTGGGTGGGCGAGGACGGCGCGTTTGCCGACGCCGGCAACCAGGGCAGCGTCAAGATCAGCATCGGCCAGCGCAAGCTCATGGCCCGTGTTCGCATGACCACCGAGGTCATGGAGGACACGATGAAGAGCGAGGGCGCGTTCCGCTCCGCTCGCCGCGACGAGATGACGCGGATCATCGATGACATCGCCCGCATGGAGGAATACTCCTTCACGTCGGACGGTCGCGGCATCCTGGCGCTCATCGATGACGCGACGCCGAACGGCTCGGCCACGATGACCGTCGATGCGCCTGGCGGCATCACCGGCGACGACTTCGGGAACAGGTTCTTCCTGCCTGGCATGTACGTCGGCGCGGTGGACCCGGCCACGAACATCCTCCGCGCTGGCGTCCGCAAGGTCGCCTCTCTCTCGAGCGACGGCACGAGCATCGTCTTCACGACCGCTCCGCCGGCGACCTGGGCCGACAACGACTATCTCGTTCAGGCCGCGAACTCGAGCGTGACGGACATCCTCGACACGTCGTTCGAGCACGCCGCCTACGGGCTCCAGGCGCTCTTCGACGACGGCACGTACCGGGCGAACTACTTCGGGGTGGACCGCGCGTCCTACCCGCAGTACCAGTCCTACGTCAAGGCCAGCACCGGCACCCTGTCGGAAGACCTCTTCCAGCAGGTCGCGGACGTGGTCGATCAGCGCCTCGGCGGCATCATCGACACGATGACCGCGCACCACTCGGTGCGGCGCCTGGTCATCCAACTGACGCAGCCGGATCGGCGCTACTCGGGGAGCAATCTCCAGAAGCCCGACGCCGGCACCACGTCGTTCACCCAGGGCGACATCCCGTTCGGTGGGGTGCCCGTCAAGGCCATCCGCACGCACGCGCTCGCGACCCTCTTCGGCTTCGACAAGAAGGGTGTCGAGGGCCAGCGCTACGTGTCCGATCCCGGCTCCTGGTTCGACACGGACGGCAACGTCTTCACGCGCGTCGGCAGCGGCTCGAGTGGACGCGATGCGGTGGAGGCCTGGTATCGCAAGAGGTATCAAAATCACGCTCGCAACCCGAGCAAGGCCTTCCGCCTCGATGGCGTGACCGGCCAGTCCCTCATCGTCGTCCGCGAGGCCGGCAGCTAGGCCAACCTCGCTCAACCCTGAAGGTCCGCCCGCTTCGCCCGCAGAGGGCGGGCGGGCCTTCGTGTATCCACCGCTCTTCCAGGGAGCACCGAGTGTCCTTCGCCCGCAACCTCAAGATCGTCCACGCGCTCAACCGCACCACCAAGCCGATCAACGCCACGTGGGACGGCTTCCCCTACGTGATCCCGCCAGGCTTCAAGTACATCGAGGTCGAAGTGGCCCAGCCCCGCCTCGATGCGAAGAACAAGCCGGTCCTCGACGCCGAATCGAAGGAGCCGGTCATCGACACGGTGCGCGAGAAGCGCCTGGTTGGCGCGGGCCCGCACGGCGACCCGTACCTGTTCCCGATGCCCTACTTCGCGGCCGAAGCCGCCATGCGGCAGAACCCGAAGATGGGCACCCTGAATCCGCTCAACCCGAACGACTTCGAGCCGCTGGTCTGCGTGCCCGAGTGGGGCCATCCCATCGAGCACACCGAGCAGGACGAAGACGCCATCGAGTTGATCGATCGCTCGTTCCTGCCGCACGACCGGCAGAACGTGAAGCACGAGCACGTCCCCGGCACCAGGCGCGCGCCGCAGCGCGGCCAGCGCTACGCCATGTACGGCGGACGCCAGTCACTCGGTCACAGCAACCCGTTCGGCATGCAGGGCGAGGCGGTCGGCGGCAGCGCGACCTACGGGCTGTGAGCCGAGGCGCCGTTGTCAGCCAGGTTGTTCGGCGGAACTACATCCGCACGGGCAACCCGTTCAACTTGCAGGAGCCGCCCGCGTTCTTCCTCGACCAGCTTGCCGCGCTCGATGCGGACCTGGTCATCTTCCCGTCCACGCACGAGCCCTGCTATCGGCTCTGCCGGCGGACGAAGAACACGCGCGACATCTACAAGGTGCTCGCCAGCTTCCCCGACTCGGCGCTCCTAGTGGAGCACCGGCTCGCACCGTGGAAGAGCGTCCTGCCGACGTCGATGGAGATGTCCTGGCAGCGCGTGCTTCAGGAGATTCCCGAGTACGACCAGTGGCGCATCGGGAGTGCCGACCAGGTCGCAGACCACCTTGACGGCCGCGAGGCCGAGGCGGAGAAGCGACTGGACCGCGAGATTGCGGACGGAGCCGAGCAGCTTGCCGCTCACGGGTATCGCGTGATCGACCGGCAGCGCGGCTCGCGCATTCACATGAACGAGGTTCGAGGGGCCGCGCCTCGAGCGAGCGGGACGTACAACCCGCTGAACTTCAAACGCGGCGGCTCGGCCGTGCACGTGGGCCGGTAGCATCCATAGCAAGAGTGCGGAACCCTGGCAATGACGCCGGCGCCCGCAGAAGGAGAACACCTTGGCTCTGACCGTCGAGAACATCAACCTGGTTCGGCAGCGTTGCTTCGCGAACCTCAAAGGCCGGCACGTCGCCGAGCAAATCAAGGCGCTGTTCGACCACCTGAACCACGCCGGCAACCCCGACTTGCAGTTCGTGTCCCTCTCGGGCAGCACGAGCGACCAGATCGTCGCAGACGTCCCCTGCAAGGTGTACGCGATCTACCTCCGCAAGCCGGCCGCGAGCACCACGAATGCGTGGGCCAAGGGCAGCGACAGCGCCACGACCGCTGCGGGCACGGGCGACGTCCAGTTGTTCCTCGTCGGCACGTCGGGCGGCGGCAAGGAGCACATGCTCTCGTTCCCGACCGGCCTGCCGATGACGGCCGGCCTGACGTTCGCGACGCACACCACGTTGACGGGCACGACCGACAGCAACGCGGCTGACCAGCCGACCGGCTTCGCCATCGTCGGCGCGGCCTGATAGGGCTCGCTCGCGCGGCCCTGGAAACGCGCGAGCAGTAGGTGAGTGGGCGGCGCCAGGCGTGGCTTCACCTGGCGCCGCCTTCGTCACCCGGTAGTAGGGACCGACAACGCCGAAGGAGTTGCACATGATCCGCGACCGCAACATCAAGACCGACGCGAATTTCGCTCGGGAAACCGTCCTTCTGGACGTCACCGCCGGCGCCTCTCAGGCCGGTGTCCGCATCACCGGCTGGCGCGCCCCCTACGCGGGCGTCATCGTCAGCGCGCACGTCTACTGCGCCACCATCACCGACGCCGACGACAGCGTGCGCGTGGACCTGCACAAGAACGCCGCGAGCGTCCTGGGCGCCACCGTGGACCCGGTCGCGGCCGACACCGCAACCGCACTGAACGTGACCACCACGAGCTTCGCCGCCGGCGACGTACTCAAGAGCGTCGTGACCACTGGCGTCGGTGACGCGCTCGCGGGCGCCATCACGCTCGTTGTGCGACCCGAGCTTGGCGTCGAGGCCCTGTCGTAAGAAAGGGCTGACCCATGAACTCGGTCAAAGCAGCGGAGTACCGGCGCGTCTTCAAGGACGTCTCGACCGCATGGAACCTGCTCGCGGCGAGCGACCCAGACCGCACGGTCATCGCCGCACCGGCCAACGCGAAGAAGAGCGTCTTCGTCCAGAAGATCGCGGCCTTCATCTCGACGTCGGCCGCGCAGGCGATCACGTTCCAGAGCAGCGCCACGTCGGCCATCGTCGGCATCCTGCCGGCGAGCGCCCTGGTGGGCGACATCGTCGTGTTCGAACTCGAGGAAGGCTTCCAGCTTCCCGCTGGCGAAGGCCTCATCGCAGTTGGGACCGCCGGCGTCGCGGGCAGCTTCGCGGTACAGGCCTACGAGCGGCTGACCCCTGGCGCCGTGCTGACGCCAGACCAGTTGTGACGTGGAGGCCCTGTTCGATGGGCGCGGCCCTTCGTGGCTGCGGTTCTTCACGCTGATTGTGTGGCTCGCCGCCGTCAGCGCATGGCTCTTCGGAGCGCGAGGCTGAACGGTGGCGACGACTCTCCAGACCATCATCAACATGACGCGGGACGCCTTGAACGAGGCGGTCCCGCGTTACTGGTCCGACGCCGAATTGCTCCGGTACATGAACCGGGGCATTCGCGACGCCTGGCGCCAGATCAGCATGGTCAACCAGAACTACCAGTTCTCGTTGAACACCGCGCTCACGATGGACGCCAACGCCGACACGCTCACGGGCGTGCCGTCTGACCTGTCGGTCGTCCTCAACCTCGAGGCGGCGGACATGGTCGCCAACCCGATCCACTTCTTCGGCGTCAGCGACTACGCCAACGCCGACTTCCAGAGCGCGCGGCGCCAGTCCCAGGGCGGGCAGGCCATCGACACGGCCGCGCCTGGCAAGGTGTACTTCTGCGTCGTCGGCGCCGGCGCGCCGGTGGCCGCGCCCACCATCTACGTTGCGCCGCGCATCAACGCGCAGATCACCCTCGCGCTCGCGTACCGCCCGACCATCGGCGCCGAACTCGCCGCGAGCGGCAACGTGCCGTTGCCTGGCGAACTCGACCAAGCGCTCGTGCACTGGACGACGGCCTACGCGCTCGGGCGCCAGCGTGGCGAGGCGCAGCCTGACCGCACGCACCTCGACCTGTACCAGAACGAGATGAACAAGCTGATTGCCGCCATCGACCCGCGCGACGAGAGCGGCGATGAGACGGTCGTCGCGATGTTCGAGGAACTGTGGTGAAGGAGAAGCGCTTCGACCTTGGGGCGAAGGGCGTCAACGTCGTTGCCTCTCCCTTGCATCTGCCAGACGGTTCGCTCACGTTCGCGCAGAACGTCGCGAAAGACCTCAGTGGTGAGGGCGGCGGCATCGCGAAGCGCCCAGGTCACGACTCCTTCGTAGACCTCGGCGCCAACCCGATCCTGGCGCTCTTCAACGTGGCGCTCCGACCGGCGCGCGCGCAGAACCCAGACACAGGCATCGACTACGAGCCGGGAGACCCCATGTACGCGAAGGTTTTCAAGACCGCCAGCGAAACCACCGTGACGGGCGTCATGGAGACGGTCACGTTCGACGCGGAGGACTTCGACGTCGGCAACCTGCACGACCTCGGCGCCAACACCGAGCGACTGACCGTCCCGCCAGGCGGCGACGGCATCTACCTCTTCGTCGCGACGTGCTCGTGGGAGGGGCGCAATGCCGCCGGTGGCCGCACCGCCGTGCAGGTTTTCAAGAACGGCATCGCGACCCGCGTCGGCATTGCGGAGGAAACCCCCGACGCCGCCAGCGGCGACGGCAACCTCGGCACGACGTACTCGGCGGTCGGCTTCATCAACATGGTGGCGGGCGACTACCTGGTCATGCGCGTCCAGCAGAACTCGGGCGCCGACCTCGACCTGCTCGGCGCGACGGCCGACCTCACGTCGTTCGCGATGGTCCGCCTCTTCGACACGACGCCGTAATCCGATGCCTTCTTACGCGCTGGTGCAGACCAACTCGAAGCTGTATCGCGTCGGCAGCGACGGCGCGTTCCTCGAGATCACGCTCCCGAATGGCGTGACCGTCTCGAGTCACGAGCCTGTGCGCGGCGCCATCCTCAACCGACGCCTGGTGCTTGTGAATGGCGTCTCGAGGAACGTGCAACTGGACGTCAACGTCATCAGCCGGCTCCTGGTGCCTCGCGCGCCACAGTCGGCCCCGACGTCGGTTGCCGGCGGCGCCGGCTCACTGACCGGCGAGTACCAGTGGAAGTACACGTTCGCCATCATGGAAGGCGACGTTGTCATCTCCGAGAGCGACTTCAGCGACCCCAGCACGGCGCTCGCGCTCACGGCCGACGAAGGCTCGCTCAGCGGCATCACCACCAGCAGCGACCCTGGCGTGAACGCGCGCCGGCTCTATCGCACAGCCTCGAGCGGTGGCGAGTTCTTCCTGGTCGCCACCATCTTCGACAACACGACCACGACGTACACCGACACCGCGACCGACGAGAGCCTGGCCCTGTTCCCGGCTGAAGAGTCGATTGGCGAGCCCTACGGGACCATCGCGGGCACCCGGCTCGTGTACATCGCGACGTGGAAGGACCGGCTCTGGGCCATCTCCGACCTCTACCCGGATCGCGTCTACTTCTGCGGCAACCGCGTTCAGTACGGCTGGAACGCCGACTACTTCCTGGTGGCAGGCGCCGAGGGGGAGGACTTCGTCGGCGTGACCGGCCTGGCGCCGCGCCGCAACGAACTCGTGGTCGGCAAGCGGCGCTCGCTGCACAAGATCGCCGGCGACGCCGTCAGCGACTTCGGATGCACGCAGATCATCACCGACCAGGGCGGCGTCGGCTTCTGGGCGCCGAACTCGGTACAGGTCATCCGCGACGCGGTCTACTTCGTCGCGGAGGACGGCGTCTACAAGTGGGACGGCAAGCTCACCAACCTCACCGGCGACCGGCTCCACACCTGGTTCAACGAGCCGACCGCTGCCAAGGGAGGCGTGTTCAACCTGGCCCTGCTCGACCAGACCTTCGCCCACTACAACAAGGACTATGACGCCTACGAGTTGTACCTGCCGTCCACCGACTCGCTGGTGCTGGACCGCTGGCTCAGTCTCGACCTGGCGACGGGCGAGTGGCTGGGCCCGCATCGCACGGAAGCCTTCACGCCGACGTGCGGCGGGATTCTGGACGACGCGAACGGTCGGCAGCGGCCCGCCGTGGGCGCCAGCGACGGCGGCGTCTACCTGAAGAACTCCGACGATCACACCGACGTCTCGAGCCCGATCACGATGCTCGCGCGGACGAACCCGATGCACCAGGGCGAGCCCGACCTCGAGAAGTTCTGGGGAGAGCTAACCATCCACCAGGACGCCGAGGCGGCGGGGACGCTCACCGTGCGCGCGTTCGTGGGCGACCTCGATGCGCCGCAGGGAACGGTGGCCGTCGTCAGCATCACGCGCGTTGGGTCCGTTGCAACGGTTCAGACCAACGGCGCACACCGCTTCGGCACCGGCCAGGCCGTCACCATCGCCGGCGGGACCGGCCTTTCGGCCGACTACAACGGAATCTGGGAGATCGTCCGCACCGGCAGCACGACGTTCACCTATGACCTCGGCTCGCTGACGCCCGAGACGCCGGCCAACGGCACCATCACGGCGCTCCTGCCGATTCGCGGCGACATCAGCAGCCCGCTCACGGCCGACCGCGTGCGGAACGGCCGGCTGGGCGTCGGCCGATTCTGCAAGTTGGAGTTCGAGAACGGCGAGGCGGACCAGGCCGTGAAGCTGCGCGGCTTCGAGATCGACCCCGTCAACATCCTGGGGAGGCGGTAATGGCGGGCATCCAGAACGGCGCGAACAAGGGCAAGCCCCACGTCATCGACCGGCCAGGCCAAGAGGCGGACGTCGATGAGATGTTCGAACAACTCTACAAGCGCCTCGGCGCGCTCAATGTGCTCACCGACCGGGGCGACATCATCACCTACGACGGCAGCAACGTGGTGCGCCTGGGGCGCGGCGAAGAGGGCCAGGTGCTCACCTCGCGCGCGGCGTCCGCCTTCGGCATCCAGTGGGAGGACCGGCCCGCCGGGGGTAGTACCGCAACGGGCGCGGGCACCATGCGCTACTGGTACAACGGTCTCCCCTACGGCGCGCTCTGATGCCGTTCGCACACTTCCATGCCCACACTCCACGCCTGCGCTGACGGCGCCTTCACCACCGCTGCCACTTGGGGCGTCGTCAACGCGACGGCACTGCTCGACAGCCAAGCGGCCAACACCGTCCTCACGACGGCGTTCGTGTCGTCGGCCGTCTTCGCCCCTGGTGCCATCACCATCGACGGCATCGCCGTCAAGATCGCGTCGCGCGCGGCCACGCCGAACGGCACGATGTCGGTGCGGCTCTTCAACTCGACGGGCGCGGCTGCGGTCGCCGGCACGACGGTCACCATCAACGTCAGCGACATCCCCGACGACATCGGCACGCCCGGCGCGACGTTCCAGGGCTGCTCGATTGGCTGGTTCTTCTTCAAGTTCTCGGCCCCGGTGACGCTGCTTGCGGCGACCAACTACACCGTGCAGGCGACGACCTCGGTGGCGACGCAGGTCAACCTGTTCCGCGACGGCACGGCTGGCAACTGGTCGCGCATGCTCCGCACGACGACCACCGCTGCGCCTGGTGCCGGGGACAACTGGTTCGTCGGCGGAGAGTGGACGGCGGCGGGGACGAAGACCAACCGCAGCGTGACGATGGATGGCACGGGCGCCACCGACTACGGCGGCGGCAGCACGACGCTGGCGAGCTTCGGTGTCAGCAAAGGCGGCACACTGCTCGCGCCCACGGGTGCGTCGACGGCGTACAACACGCGCCTCTCTGGCGTGCTCATGAACTGGCTCGAGGGCGTGCTGGACCTGGGCGGCACGACGCGCGTGCCAACGGGAAGCTCGTTCCAGATCGAGTTCGACTGCGCCGCCGATGGCGAGTACGGCCTCATGGACTACGGGTCGTTCTCGAGTCAGGGGAGCCCGCGCACGTCGGGCAAGGAAGTGGTGCGGACGCTACTGACGGCCGACGTCGCGGCGGCGGGCTCGAGCCTCACGGTCGCTGACGACACCGGCTGGCTGAACGGCGACGCCATTGCCATCGCAGGCACGCTCGCGGCAACCCAGTCCGAGACAGCCACGCTGAATGCCAACGCGGGGGCCTCGAGCCTGTCGTTGTCGGCGGGCCTCACCAACGCGCATGACGGCGATGCGCCGAACGAGACGCAGGCCGACGTCATCCTACTGACGCGCAATGTGGTGATTACCAGTGTGAGCGCGAGCTTCTTCACCTACATTGCGAAGCGGGCTGGGTCGTGGACGGCGAAGTGGACCGAGTTTAAGCGCGTCGGCACGAGCACGAGCGGTAAGGAAGGCTGGTCGGTCGACCAGAACAGCACGTCTGGGACGTGGGAGTTTTGCAGCTTCAACATCACCAGGACGCACGTCTGCGCGCCGACGACCAATGGTCTCACGATGACGCTCACCGACTGCGTGACGTGGCGCATCGGCGACCTGACGCAGGGGTTTCTCTTCAATAACAACAACAGCCCACTGGCGACGCTGACACGCTGCACGATCCTCGGCACCGGGGCGACAAGCAACGGCGGATTCTTCGTGGGCGGGGCGAGCGCCGTCGTGCAACTGGACGGCGTCAATATGGGCTGCCTTGGTGCCCCTTCGATCCGCGTTGATGCCGGCGTCGTCTACGCCCGCGATTCCTCGTGGTACTTCACCGTTAGCTCTAGCGGGGCCATTATCAACAACTCCGGCACGTTCGGTTCGCGCTATATCCGCTGCCGGTTCTGGCGGTGTACTGGCACGGGCGTCGTCCTGCTGGGTGGGTCCAGCGAATGGATCGACTGCGAGTTTTACGGCAATTCCTCGCGGAGTTTCGAGGGCATCGATGGCGTTCATCGCGTCGTCAACACAACCTTCAACGGGCAAACTAGTTTCTCGGGCGGGGCAGCCATTCGCATGACGTCGGACTTCCGCATTACGTTCGACAACTGCCGCTTCGGCGTGGTGGCCGGCGACCGAACCGCGCTCTCGACGTTCGCGATTGACACCAACAACCAGCGGATCTTCCTGACGCTGGTCATGTGCGACTTCAACGGCACGCAGTTCAACGGGACGCCGGCCGTCGGCTCCATCGTCGCGCAGCAGGACGAGGACGCGGTCGTCGCCACGCACGTCACGAGGCATTACGGCTTTGGCACCGCCCGCATCGAGACCGCGACGTTCGGCGATGCGTCGCCGGCGCTGAAGCTCACACCGGAGCACCGGTACCGCGCCTTCCGCTCGCAGTTGTTCACGAAGCAGATCAACAGCGGACAGACGGCGACGTTCACGGCGAAGGTCCGCAAGTCGGCGGCCTACAACGGCAACAACCCACGGCTGGTGCTGGTGGCCAACGGGAGCATCGACATCGAGACCGATACCGTGCTCAGCACGCTCTCGGTCGCGGCGGACACCTGGGAGACGTTGACCGGCGCGATGAGCGCGGCAGCCTCACAGGACGGCGTGTGTGGCGTGTGGGTCGAATGCGACGGTGACGCGGGCGACATCTTCGTGGACGACATCACCGTGAGCGTCGCCTAGCACAGCCGCCATGGTATTTTCAACGCGCGAAAGAGGTGAGGAATGGCGAACGGCATCTATGTAGGCAACCGGGCCCCCACGAACGGCTTCAAGCCGCCGACCGTCACGCAGCCGGCGCCGCAGACGCCGTACAACACGCCGAACCCGGCGGGCTTCACTCCCATTGCCGCACCAAAACCGGGCCAGGGCAGCTACGGCCAGACGCCAGGCACGGCGCCGACACCCGGTGTCTCTCCGACCGGTCGCACCTGGGACGTGGACCCAACCGGCAACGCGACGCCGTACACGCCCATGCGGAACCCGGACGGCGGGACCGACTGGACGGCCGGCGACCCCACCAACCTGTACGACCAGGGCATGCAACGGCTGATGATGCTGATGAAGACCTTCGGCGTCATGGGCGGGCCGCAGGACGCCTTGCCGCGTGAGGCGATGCCGGCGGCGCCTGGTCGCGAGGTGCCGAGCACGATGGCCGACCGCACGGCGATGGAGTCGGCGCAGTTCGGTCGCGCGAAGGACCGCATCGGCCAGATCGGCGGCTCCGCCCTGGCGACCCTCAAGGACCGCAGCACCGCCGGCGGACGGAGCGGCAGCGGCCTCGAGCGCGCCGACGAACGCGCCATCGTGCAGGGCACGCAGGGCGAACTCGGGCAGGTCGTGCGCGACCAGGCCATCGACGCGGCGGGGCGGGCGGACGAGATCGATGACCGCAACCTGGCGACGGGCGTCGCGCAGCGCGGGCAGGACCTCTCGACCCGCGCCGGCGACATCGGCGCGAACATCCAGCAGCGCGGGCAGGACTACAACGCGAAGCTGAACCCTTACCAGAACCCGATGTTGAGCAGCATCCCGAGCCTCTTCGGGATGTTCATGCCTCGCATGCCGTACTGAGGACGCAGCCATGTTGCCGATGACCCCTGGGATGAGCGCGTTGAGCGCTCTCGGTGCTCGAGGTGCAGGCCCCTTGCAGTTTGGGGAGGCCCACGACGATCCGACACGGAAGCTGATGGACCGCTACCTGATGAGCGCCGGCGGCGACCACGCGCTCGCCGCGAAGGCCGCGTGGAACGACCGCGAGCGCAAACGGAAGCGCATCAACATGGCTGGCGGGCAGTCGTTGCTCCAGGTGGAGAACGAGACGCGCTTCGGTGGCGGCGACCAGAAGATGTCTCAGGTCGCGACGAAGTTGAGCAACCTGGCCGCAAGTGGCGGCAAGACGCAGGGCCCGATAGGGCGCGAGCCCGAACTCGTGGACCCGCGCATGACCCAGCAGGGGCGCAACGAGTACGGCCGCATCGGCGCCGGCCGCGCGCAGGCGCACAGCAAGCTGCTCACGCAGGCCATGGGCGCGGCCGACACTGACGCGCGCAACCTCCGCGAGCAGCAGCGGATGCAGATCGAAGGCGATGCCTGGCAGGCCGAGAACAAGCGAAAAAGCCAGGCCTTGCTCGCGCTCGGCACTCGAGGCGCCCGCCCCGGCCTCTGATGACCAGGCGGCGACCAGGGTTCACGTTGCCAGGCAAGGCCGCAGCCGCCGGTCGGGCCGGTCACGCCCTGGGCGTCTCGCGCCAGTGGACACCCGAAGAAGCACGCACACAGGCCCGACGCGGCGCCGAAAGCCGGTGGGGAAGGGAGAGGACCGATGTTCGAAGGACAGATCCCGACCGCGAGCGGGAATAGCCGCCTCGCCGCGCTTCAGGCGCGACGTCGGCCCACCGTAGACGTTTCCAACGAAGGCATCGCGATTCAGAGCGGAGGCGGTCGGTCGCCCCTGCTCACGAACCGCGTAGACGCGCTCTCGGACGACGCGCTCGGTGGCGTGCAGCAGCGCGGGTTCACCGGCGGGCGCGAGGCGATTGCGACGGCGATGGATGCCGCCGGCCGCACCTTCCGCACGGGCCTGCTCGAGCAGCAGTTCGAGCGCGAGGACGAAGAGGCGGGCATCGAGCGTCGGATGTTCGAGCAGGACCAGTTGCACCGTGCGCGCGTCAGCAACGCGGTAGGCTCCCTGAAGGCGCGCGGCGAGCACGACATCTACTTCAGCCCCGAAGGCCGCGCCATGCGCGATGAGGCGCAGCAGTACAAGCTCGCGCTCGCGAACGCGCAGCAGCAGGGCGCCATCGCGAAGGCGCAGGCCGACGCGCACGGCGCGAACGCCGACGTCCGCATCGCGCGCATCAGGGCCGCAGGCGACGAGGCCAGCAACCGGCTCGATGGTGGCTCGCGCGCCCTCGAAGCGCTTTCCACGTTGCGCTCTGGGCTACGGAAGCCGGTCGAGGCAAAGAAGCCAGGCCTCTTCAGGCTGTACGGGCTTCTGGGTGGCGGGACGCCGGCGAGCGACCCCGACGCCCAGCAGCGCCAGGCCTACGACGCGCAGATCGCGCGCCTGTTGCAGACGCTCGGCGTGGACCAGCGCGGCGGCATGCAGGCGCCGATGGAGCAGGGCGGCGATGCCCAGCAGGTCGAGGGCGCGGCCGAGCAGCCGGCCGGCGCGCCGCAGGCCGCAGCCTCGGGCAACGCCGCAGCCTCGGGCAACGACCAGGTGCGGATGCTTCAGATTCAGACGTTCGCGCAGCGCCACGGCATCCAGCCTGACGCGGCCGAGGCCATCCTGCTCCGACACGGAGTCATCCAGTAATGCCACCCCAGAAGCAGTCCGCCCTCGGCGCGCTCAAGGCGCGGCCGTCCACGCCCAAGCCGGTACCGACGCCGCAGGACATCTGGGACGTGGACGCGCTTCTGGCCGACACGAAGGACTTCGCGGAAGGCCTACCGAGCGACCCGATGGCGACGGCGATGGCCGACGCCGACCTCGAGGCGTCGATGGAGCGCCAGCGCACCGCCCCGCCCGACCCGAATGCGTGGAAGTCAAAGGTCGGCGTCGTCGGCGCGATGGCGGACTCGCTCGCCACGCCGATTCGCGTGGTCAGCGGCTTCGGCGGGCCGGTACCAGGCTTCATCGGTGAGGGCGTCGCGCAGGGCCTCGAGAGCATCGCGAACCTTGACGGCAAGCCGTTGATGCCAGGCCAGGGCGAGAACGTGTTCCGCGACACCGTGAGCGGCTTCGGCCGCGCCGGTACCGCCGCGCTCTTCGGCAAGGTCGGCGGCGCCGTGCCCGCGCTCATCAAGCGGAGCGGGCTCAAGAGCCTCGCCGCGCGCATCGGCCTGGGAGTCACCGCCGGCGCCGCAGAGGGTGCCGCGTCCAACGTCGCGCAGGGCGCCATGTACCGGGGCTTTGCGGACGGCACCAACGCGGCCTTCAACTCGAAGGCGATGGCGCTCGACGCCAAGCTCGGTGCCGGCATCGGCGGCGCCACCGGCGGCGCGCTCACCGCGCTTCAGGCCCGCGCGCGCCGTGGCCTCAACAACGCCGGCACGACGCGCTTCGAGGGCCCGATGCCTGAGAACGCGCGCGTCGATGCCGAGGGCCGCACGGTCGTCGGAGAAGACCCGTACTGGCAGCAGGAGGCAACCGAGGGCTTCCAGGCGACGCCGTGGAGCGCCGACGACGTCCAGCGCTTCGAGGGCACCAGGCGCACGCCGGTGCAGCGCCAGCGCTTCAACCGGATGATGGGGACGCCGATGCCCCCGCCAGGCACGTACCCCGAGGCGCCCGCCGGTCGGTTCCCTGAGTCGCCCGCAGGCCAGTTCCCCGAGGCGCCCCTGGGTCGCTTCCCCGCGTCTCCTGCCGGCCAGTTTCCCGAAGACCCACCAGGCCGCTTCCCCGAGGCGCCCGGTGGCCGTTTCCCCGAAGACCCGCTCGGCCGGTACCCGGAGGTGCCCCCTGGGCAGTTCCCGCAGCCGCCCGAGGACTTCGTTCCGCCGAGCCCGCCGCCGACCGGGCCGCAGCCGCCAGGACCAGGTCGCCTGCCTGGTGGCGGCGGAGTCGCGTTCGACCCGTTCGTGCCGCCCGAAGGGACCGGCGCACCCGACCTGACGGCTCGCGACGACTTCTGGGCCGCGATGGACGAGACGTCTGGCGCGAACCTCACCGACGCGGAGGTGCCGCCGGCGGTCGTGCCCGAGCCGCCGCCGCAGGGGCCGATGGTGCGTCAGCCGTTCGAAGGCCGCGTGCCGCCCGACGTCGCGAAGGCCATGCGGAACGACGCCTTCGGTGTGCCGACCCTGGTGCGCTTCGACGGCAAGACCGTCCACATCACGTACAACAACGGCGGCAAGATCCAGACGCAGCAGTTGCCGGCGGCAGCGCTCGATGCCATCCCCGAACTCGACGCGATGATCCCGCGCGCGCCTGGTGAGCCGCCCGCGCCGGCGCTCCCAGACGGCCCGTCGTTCCGAGACGACCCCGCGCAGATGGATGCGCTCGAGGCCCTGATGGCAGAGCGTGCCGCGCTCGAGGCGCCCCAGGTGCCCGTGGCGCGCGCAGACGCGGCCGTCAACGAGCGCTTCGCGACGCCCCAGGAGGACATGCAGCCGGCGCCGGCGCCCGAGGCCCCGGTCGCACGGCCCACCGAGGGCCGCATCCCAGAACGCGGCGCGACCGAGGACGCGCGCTTCGGCGCCGCCATCGAAAAGCTCTCGCGCGAGCACGGCGCCGACTGGATGACCGAGTTCAAGCGCCTGATGGACACCGGCGAGATCGACGCCTACGTCTCGCTGGCGGAGATCGAGGCGCGCAAAGCCGCGCGCCGCCGCATGGCGCCACCCGTGGCCGAGCGACCGCCGGTTGTCACCGAGGAAGTGCCCACGCAGATCGCCGCCGGCGACGACGCGGGCATGACCGACGACGAGATTGCGCGCCTACTCCAGCAGGCCGACGAGCAGGACGCCGCCGCCGTACCGGAAGCGGTACCAGAACCCGAGGTCGAGTTCGTGGACCCCGACACCGAGACGACGCTCAACAACGCGAGCGGGGACTCGAGCGCGAGCATCGAGGCCATCCGGCGCATGAAGGAGATGGCGGGACGGGGCGAGTCGTTCGTGATGCTCGACCGCGCCGGCAACGAGCGCCCGCTGATCGGCACCGATGCCGTGGACCAGGCCGCGCCGAAGGGCTTCACGAAGGCGAAGAAGCTGGCGGACGGCAGCTACCAGATTCTCGATGACAACGGCGGGAGAGTGCCGCCGCGTGCGGCAACGCCGTCTGCTCGAGAGTCAGCACCCCCGCCTGCCGCGCCAGACGAACCCGCGACGTTCGATCTGACAGAGGACGGCAGCAGCGAACTCGACCGCATCGTGCTCGAGGGCATGGATGGTCCGCCGCCGGCACAGTTGTTCGGCGCCGACCTGCCAGGCCGAGGCCCCGAGCCGCCGGCCGCGCCGACGCCGGTACCCGTCCGCCCGACGCCGCCGACGCCTGGTGCGCCTGGTGGCGCGACTGCCGTTCCCGACGCCTCAATCCCGCCGGCAAAACCGGAAGTTGAGCCGACCCGTGTCAACGGCGCCGAGCCCGAGATTCCGCTCGCGGACGGAGACACGCCAGGCACCATCAACCAGGCCGGGAAGTTCACCGCCATCGACCCCGAGAACTGGCAGGCGCACGAGCCAGGCAAGAACAAGAACCTGGTCGTCCGCAAGGCTGACGGCACGTACCAGATCGTGAAGAACAACGGCGGCAAGACGCCGAAGACCTGGTCGAAGGAACTCGCGGCCGTCCGTGAGAGCGAGGCAGCGGCGCGCAAGGAGCGCGAAGCGCAGCGCCAGGCCGCGCTCGCCGCCAAGCGGGCCGAGAAGGAGCAGGCGGCAGCGGCGAAGGCCAAGGCCAGGGCGGACGCCGGCGAGCCCCCAGAGCCCGTTGTAGCGGCTCCCGATGAGGCCGACTCGCTCGTCACGCCGGCCGAGGGCGGCTTCACGATCCGTGGCGAGGACGGCGAGCCGATGGCCCCGCCGCGTGTCGAGTTCGACGCCGAGCATGGCGCCTGGGACATCTACTTCGAGCGCAAGCCCGACGCGGCGATGCGCGCGAAGATCGGGAAGGGCGGCTACGGCGCCAGGTGGATCGACTGGAAGCAGAAGTGGTCGTTCAAGATTCCCGAGGGCAGCAAGCTCACGCCCGAGAGCGTGAAGGCGGACATCGACGCCATCATGCGCGGCGAAGACCCCGACAGCCCGCAGCGCGGCATCAACGCCGACAGCCTCAATCGCAAGGCGACCGACGCCGCTCGAGCGGAGGGACGCTGGGCGCCCGAGCCTGGCAAGAACGAGATTGCCGACCGCGACCTGTCGCCCGATGCGGCGGAGCGTGACGCCCGTCGCAAGGTGCTCATCGGCCTCGGCTGGAAGCAGACCAAGAACGCCGCGAACCGTCGCGTGTGGAATGCCCCTGGTGTGGGCATGGCAGGGGACAAGGGACGCGGCGCCTCTGAGGTGGCGCCGACCCCGACGAACCCTCCCCAGGCGGAGGCGCCCTCGGTGCCCTCCGCGCCAGACGCGACTTCGAGCCCACGGACGAGTGGTTCGAGCGATTCTCTGAAATCGAGGACCCCGACGCCCGACTCGCCGAACTCGCCCGACGACGTCGCGAGCGCGCCGACGCCCGACGCTCGCGCGACGAGTGAGCCCGATGCCATCCAGGTCCGCGCCGACGAAATCAAGGTCGATGCGGACGCCTACCAGTTCAAGACCGGAGGCGACGAGAAGGGCCGGCTCGAGAAGCTGAAGGGCGTCGAAGAGTGGGATTCGCTCGCCGGCAAGCTGACGCGCGTGCTCCTGCATCGGCGGACGGACGGCTCGCTGTACGTGGTCGATGGGCACCAGCGCGTCGGACTCGCGCAGGACTTGTTGCGTCGCGGCAAGGACGTACCACCGCTCAACGCCATCGTGCTCGATGAGGCCGCAGGCGTCACGGTGGACGACGCGCGCCGCGCCGGTGCGCTCTTCAACGTCCTCGGCGGCACGACCGAGCCAATGGACATCGCGCGTGTGCTCCGCAGCGGCGACCTCACGCCGGCGGAGCAGCGTCGTGTCGGGAAGATTCAGGCCGATAGCGGCGAGCGCTTCCGCCAGGGCCGCGACCTTGCCGCGCTCGAGCCCGCCGCATTCACCTACCTGCTCCAGACCGGCGACGCCATCGAGCCGCGATTCGCGCGCCTGGTGAGCCAGTACAAGGGTGAAGAGTTGCAGGTCGCGTTGCTGCGTGCGCTCGAGCGCAACGACCCACAGAACGTGTCGGCCGCGAAGAGCATTCTCGCGAAGGCCTCCGACCTTCAGGCGACGGTGAAGCAGCCAGGCATCTTCGAGGACATGCCCACGGTTGCCGACGTGGACTTCGAAGAACTCGTCAAGTTCGAGCAGAAGGTGCTCGGCGTGTTCAAGAAGAACAAGCGAGTCTTCGGCAAGGGGCTCGACAACGCCGCGTTCCTCGAGAACGCCGGCGAAACGAAGATCGACCGCGACGCGATGGCCGCGATCAGCAGTGAGGCCGACCGCTCGCAATTCCTGTTCGACAAGTACGCCAACGCCAACGGCTCGGAAACGAAGCGCACGCTCAAGGAGGTATTCGATGAGCACCAGGCAGGACGACTCTCGCTCGGCGCCGCCGCAGACAGGGTCGCAAAGGCCCTTGAAGCCGACTTCACCGGGAGGCCAACATCAGGTGGAGAGGGCGCTCGACCTGTTGGAGACGGACCTGGCGAAGACGCCGGCCCCGGCCTCTGGGACGACGAGCCCGAAACCACTGGACGCGGGAGTATCACCGACGCTGGAGCCGTAGCACGCGGCGCCGATGGCGCGCTCGAGGACGACGCCGACGACGTGCTCGACTTCCTGAAGCGGGCCGGCAAGAAGCTCATGGACGACGAGCGCGGCGCCGTGCCGATTGGCGACGGCATCGCCGGCCTCGAGGACGCCTACAAGCGCAACCCGACCGCCGTGTGGACCGCCTTGCGGACGGTCGGCGGCGGCTTCCTCGGCGGCGCCACGCACGACGAGGACGACCCCGACGACGCGAGCATCCTCGACAACATCATCATCGGCGCCGTCGCTGGCTTCCAGTCGAAGCGCGCGCCTGGCATCGCACGCGCGCTCGCGAAGAAGGCCCCGACGCTCGCACGGGACATCCGCGAGGTCATCGAGACGGGCCGGCTCCTGGCGCGCGGCGAGTACAAGGCGATGCCGCAGGTCCGCAAGCAGCCCGATCTCACGAAGGACATCAGCGGCTTTGCTCAGAAGTTCTGGACGCCCGACAAGGTCGTGCCCGACGTGTGGAAGCACATCGAGCCGATCATGGCCGACATCTACAAGAGCGACGCCGACGCGAAGCTGACGCCGGCACAGCGGCTCGTGGCGCGCAAGATGCGCGTCGAAGAGGCCGTGGGCTACATGAAGCAGGCCTACAAGGGCTCGAAGGACGCGGGCCACTACCGCCGCGCCGCCTACATCAAGGCGCTCCGCGACGAACTGCTCAACAAGCCGACGTTCCTCGAGAAGCAGATCAGCGACCTCACGAACGGGAAGGTCACGCCGAAGCGCGTGCGCCAGGCCAACGCCATCGTCACGAACGCCATCTACCACAACCTGCTCGGGTGGGCGGTCGATTCGGGCCTGGCGAACATGACGCAGGCCTTGATGAACATCCCCCGGATCGGCGTGAAGAGCACCGTGAAGGGCATCATCACGGCCTACTCGAAGAAGGGGCGCCAGGAGTTCGACTTCCTCGACCTGAACCGCCGGCCGATGGGCCAGGACGAAGAGCGCCTGTTCCATCCGTGGCTCGAGAAGTACCTCGACTGGTCGCAGGAGCCGATGCGCTTCAGCGACTCGGCCAACCGGCGCGCGACCTACGCCGGCGCGCTCGACTACGCGAAGAAGCACAAGATGTCGCCCGAGCAGGCCAAGGCCTTCGCGAGCGAACTGGTGGGCCAGACGCAGGGCATCGCCGGCGACCTGGGCAACAACCCGTTCCACCGACACCTGGGCCCGCTCCGCGTGTTTACGAAGTTCCCGATGGTCTGGGCCTCGATGCTTCAGGACATCGCGACGCACCCAGACCCGGCGGTGAAGCTGCGGGCGCTCGGCATGATGACCGGCATCTACGCCTTCAGTGCCATCAGCGGGGTCGAGGCCATGAACTTCTTCTGGCCGCGCATGGGCGGGCTCCCGGGCCCGAGCGCCGCCGTGGACGTCATGTCGCACGCCTTCGGGGCGCCCGACCACGAGTTCGAAGAGCACTTCGAGTGGGGCGGCACCGAGGACCGCCTGGCGCCGCGCTTCGTCAACAAGGCCGGCGCGGTGTACGACCGCTTCGCAGAGTACGGCGACGAAGAGCGACCCATCGTCGGCAGGAAGGGCCAGGTACTCCGCGAAATCTCGGCGGAAGAGGACTTGCTTTCACTCCTGGGCATCGAGACGACCGAGAGGTCCGAGACGCGCCAGCAGGAGAGCGATATGTACCAGACCGCCGCCGACACCAGGCTCGAAGAATCCATCCGATCGCGTCGCGCCAGGCGCGAGGCCGGCCTTGCCATCGGCATGCGCGACGAGGGCCGCGCCAGCCGTGCGCTCGAGGCTCTGAGCGACCGCCAGCGCAAGGCCTTCCTGAAGGACCGGGAGATGTCCACGCGCGAGCGGGCGAGGCGGCTCACGCCGCTCCGCCGGCGCGACGAGTTCGATGAGACGTTCGAGGAAGACCAGCCATGATGCCGGCCGTCACGGTGATCGACCTGGTTCGCAAGATCGAGACACTGACGGACCCGTGGTGCCTGGTCGTGGGGCCAGCGTTGGAGCTTCAGAAGGTAGGCTGGAAGGTGGTCGCGTTGCCGCCGATGGTGGGGGGAGGCATGGTCAGTCTGACACTGAACAGCGTTGAGTTCGGCATGTTGTTCGTGGCAATCATGGTGCCCCTGGCCGCGTTCTTCTACTGGCTCATTTCTAATCTGCGGCGGGTACGGCGGACGCTGCTCGACATTGACGACACGTTGAGTGTCATGGCCGGCCGCGACCCAGCGGTGATGAAGCGGATTCAGGATGCACACCGCGAACGACTCTCACGGCGTGCCGCTCGCTGACCGGGCTCCCACGCAGTACCAGGGACCGGCGCCGCTGGGCGACCGGCTGTCGGCGTTATTCGACAAGGTCTGGCCGCACCTGGCCGCATGGGGCCTTGCAGCCCTGCTCGCGTTCTTCGCGGTGAGGGAGCGACTGACCCTCATGGAGACGAACGCGAACACGATGCTCGAGCGCATTCGGGCGCTCGAGGAAGTGGACCGCCGCCGCGACCTCGAGTTGCAGCAATTCCGCGAGGCGGCGACCGAGATCCGCACTATGCTCGGCGTACTCGTCAAGGCCGACGACGAGCGACGTGCGGAAGAGCGCGCCACCTGGCGCCGCAACAACAATCAGGGGGAACGATGAGACTGAGAACAGTAGTCTGGCTCGCGGTGCTGCTCGCGGGCCTTTACGGGGCGCCGGCGAGCGCCCAGGTTCACGCGCGGTGCTCGGGGCCGGTGCCCACGGGAACGGCGCCCGTGCAGGCCATCGAGACGACGCCGTCGCTGTCTTTCGAGTACGCCGATGCGGACTGGACGGGCATCACGCAGGCAAACCTGCTGGTGAACCGCATCGGCCAGGCGACGCCGCTCTCGACCCAGGTCGTCATGAAGAGCACCATCACGCGACTCGGGAACGGGAACACTGCGGGCTTCGGGTGCTACGCCCTGCCGGTCGTCCCGGTGGACCAGATTCCGCGTGGCGTGCCGATTCAATTCACCTTGTCGGTGACTGGAGGGGAGCCGGCGCTCGCATCAGGGCCGAGCAATCCAACGGACCCTTTGGGGCGCCGGCTTCAGACGGGTGTCTTGCGGGGCAGCGCCCAATAGGCTACCTGGCTGAAGCCGGGGAGTGGCGCGGCGGGAACGTCTACCGCACCACCTGGCTCGCGGGCGTCAACCCGCAGCCGGTCGCGCAGACGGTGTCGATGGTTGTGATGTTCGTGGGCCAGCCGGCCGTCCCGGTCGTCATCACGAAGAACCCTGGCGAGCGCTGGGAGTACAACCTCGCGGACGCGGCGCCGATGCCGCTCACGAGCATTCACAACGCGACGGTGCGCGTGTCCTGCTCGCCTGGTTGGTGCCCCGTGTGGGCGACCATGTACGCGGATGCGCTCCGTAGGGGCTCGGTCGCCTCCCACCCCGAAATACAGTGGGGGTGCCCGCAGTAGTAGAGCTACAATCTCGCCACGAACCAGGAGCCGCCCCGAGCACCCGCAAGACGCTCGAGGCGGCTCTTTCCACAGCAGGGGGTGAGATGGGCTATCAGTCGGTCTGGAACCACAGGACGGGCGTCATCGAACAGGTGCTCGAGGACATCAAGAACGAGTACCCGCAGGCCTGGCAGGCCGCGCACAATCCGCAGCGCGGCGACAAGACACAGCGAGAGGAATACTGCCAGCGCGTCTGCGCGCGTCTCCGTGACCTCGGCATCCCGGCCGGCATGAACGGGAAGCGGGGCAACCCCAACGATCTGAGCGAGGACATCATCGCGCTCCCGCGTCCCGACCATGTCGGCGCGCCCGACACGAGCGGCAAGTACCCGAGCATCGAAATCCGCGACGTCATCGCGAGCGCGGGGCCCGACCGCGAGGGCAACCAAGCCGGCCGGCCGTACTTCGGCGACGTCACCCAGAAGACGCTCGACAACAGGGAGAAGGGCTGCTACGTGGAGCCCATCAAGCTCTCCGGTCAGAGCCGTCCGCCGGTCGGTGGTGAGGTGCCGACGCCGCCCATCGTCACGCCGACGCCGCCGTCCTCGGCGCTCGAGGCGCGCATCCAAGCGCTCGAGGCGCAGAACCTCGAGTTGCGAACGATGGTCGCCAACGCGCTCTCGGGCATCGGCGCCGTCGCGACCCAGGTCGGCACCCTGAGCGGCGCCCTACTCGATGGTGGCGGCGCGTTCGACACCATGACGAAGCGCATCTTCGGCGTCGATGGCAGCGAGAACGCCGGCGTCGCGGAAGAGGTCGTCATCCGGTTGCAGAACCTCGAGCCAAAGGACCGAAGGGGCGCGCTGGAGGGGTGCCGTGTCGTTTCCTACCTCCGTCGCTGAGCCCGACGCGAGCCGCGCGCGGTACTGCGTCATTCCGATTGCCGGCACGCACGGCGACGACGGACGCCCGACTGGCCTCTGGTGGCAGTCGGGCTCGCCGTTCATGCGGATGCTCGCGCGCCAGGGCATCTGCCACCTGAACGAAGAGCGCCCGTTCACCTGGTCAACCGACCTGAACGGGCATCGCTTCTGGCGTCGATGGTTCGGCCGGAAGGACTCGCACCGCGACTGGATAGCGGGCGGTTACGCGCTCTCGTACTACTGTTGGCCCGCGCGCGCCGACACCGACGACTACATCGAGTTGAGCGACCGCAACGTGATCGCCCACTCGCACGGGGGCCAGGTCGTCTTCTATGCGTGTGCCTTCGCAGGGCTCCGCATCAATCGGCTCATCACCGTGGGCACGCCAATCCGCGCCGACATGAAGGCGATCATCGAGAAGGCGCGACCCAACATCGGCCAGTGGTTGCACGTGCGCGACGAGCGCGACGCGACCGCGATCTGGGGCGGCATCGGTGACGGCCAACTTCGACGCTCCACGCGCACCGGACACGAGGACTGGTGCGACATCGTCCCTGGCATCGGCCACTCGGGCGTGCTCCACGACGAGAGCCTGTTCTTCCGCACCTGGGTCATGCGCGGCTGGGTCGAGTTCCTGAAGACCGGCTGGTAGCCTCGCGCCGCCAGTGTCATTTGACACGAAGTGACACTGGCGGTACTCTTCCGTGGCGCCCCAATGTAGGGGCTTCATGGAGAGCAAAAATGCCAGTCACCAAACAGAACATCGAAGACGTGTTCACCTACCACGCGCCGCTGCCTGACCAGGTCGTCGCGTTGCAGGCCGTCCGCGAAGCCGCGAAGCGCCTCACCCACGCCATTCTCGAGAACGCGCCGCAGTGCGCGGACCAGCAGGCCGCGATCCGCCACGTCCGCGAGGCCGTGATGACTGCCAACGCCGCCATCGTGCTCGATGGCCTGGTCTGAGGACATCGATGCCGAAGCACAACATCGACCGCATCGCAGCCGTCGCCATCGCCGCTCAGGACGCCTACAACATGGCGAGCGTGGACGACATCGACCGCGAGGACGACCGCTTCGCGCCGACGAAGGTTCGCGTGCTCGAGGCCATCCACGGTGAGCCGAAGAAGGAGCAGGCCGGTGGCACCGAGGACGAGCGTCGCGCCGACCGGCTCTTTAGCGCCATCGTGAAGGCGCTCACGGTGCGTCTGTGAACGGCGCCAATCACGGCCTCGGGCTCATCGAGCGCGTCGAGTTTCACTCGCGCGTGCTCGACCACCTGGTGAAGTACCAGAACGAGATGCGCGCGTTCTTCGTGCGTCGCCTCGAGGAAGTGCAGCACGACTTGCGCGGCCCGGTCCCGACGCCTGACTTCCCGCCCTTCGAGCAGTGGGTCGAGATGCAGATGAAGACCGCAGCCGCGCCGGCCTACGAGGGCTCGATGCCGATGGCTGAACTGAACCGCCGCGCCGACCGGAGCGCGTCACCCGACTACATGGGGCGGCGCGACTGACATGAAGAAGACCCTCACCGAGAAGCGCACGACGCGCGCGAAGCAGGTCGGGGAAGCCCTGGCTGTGTTCCGCGAGAAGCACGGCCTCTCGTTCGAGCAGGTCGAACTCGCGCTCTACAACGCTGGGCACCAGGTCAGCTTGTCTACGATCAAGCGCCTGGTGCTCGGCACGCACGTCGCGCACGCGACCACGCTCGCCGCCATCGAGGCCTTCCTGGGCAACGTTGGGGCCCCAAAGCGAATCAAGGTCCGCCGCGCCCGAGTGGACGGCGGCAAGAAACCACGGAGAGGTGCATGGGCTTCTGGCTCACGGTAGGGAAGGTAGCCGCGTCTGTCGGCATCCGAGCGGTGAACTCGTATGCGCGGCAGCGGCTCGAGCGCAAGGCGCAGAAGGCGCGCTTCGAGGGCGACATGGTCGAAGACGCGATGTTCTGGGTGGGCCAGCGCGCGAAGCAGAAGAGGGAGGCCCGCGAGCGTGCCAAGGCGGCGCGATAAGACACCGATTCAGCCGACCGTCTACGTGCAATTGCTCGAGCGGTCGGCGTCCACGGGGAAGCCTCGGTACTGCAAGGGGAGCACCATAACGGTGCTCAACATGACCCCGAGGCACGTGTATGGGGTGATCAACGAAGCGCTCCGCCAGGAGGCTTGCCGCTTGCGCGACGAGCTACACCAGCGGGAGCGGCTTCCGAGGAACGACGATGCAGACAGCGACCGTTGAGACGTTGAACGACCGCGAGGCTTGGCTCAAGCTCCGCTCCACTGGTATCGGCTCGAGCGACGCGCCGGTCATCCTGGGCCTGTCGAAGTGGAAGAGCCCGCTCTCGCTGTACTACGAGAAGCTGGGACTGCGCGAGCCGTCGAAGGGCGAAATCGAGTACGTCGAGTGGGGCCTGGCGCTCGAGCCCGCCATCATCCAGGGCTACCAGCGCGTGACGCATCGCGCCACCGGGCGCCCGACCGACGTCTTCGGCATCCACACGAACGTGCCGACGCGGTACACCGTGGCGCGCGACGCCGAGTTGCCCTACCTGATCGCGACGCCCGACGCCGCCGTGCTTCCCATCGACAAGCTCTCGCCTGTCACGGAGGCCGGCGCCGAGGTGGCCGAGCCGCCCGTGTTCTACGCGCCTGGCGTCCTCGAGGTGAAGAACGTCGATGTCAGCAAGGGGCGCGATTGGGAGGCCACGCAGGAGCCGCCCATCGAGTACACCGTGCAGGTCCAGCATCAGTTGATGGTCACGGGCGCGGCCTGGGGGAGCATCGCCGCCCTGGTCGGTGGCAACCGCTTCATGTGGGCCGACATCCCGCGCGACGAAGAGTTGATCGCGATGCTCCGCAAGCTCGAGGTCGAGTTCTGGGAGCGCGTGCTGACGCAGAACCCGCCGCCCGTCGATGGCAGCGAGAGCACGAAGGCCTTGTTCGCGCGCCTGTACCCGCGCGACACCGGCGAGGTGAAGGAGTTGCCCATCGAAGCGCTCGAGTGGGACAAGGAGCGCATCGAGGCCGACCTCGCGATCAAGGAGTGGAAGCTGCGGAAGGACACGGCGGAGAACAAGCTCCGCAACGCCCTGGCCGACGCGACGGTGGGCGTGCTGCCAGGCGGACTGTCCTACAGCCTGAAGTACCAGAAGCGGCGCGCGCACCAGGTGGCCGAGAGCGAGTACCGCGTGCTGCGCCGGCACGGCGGGAAGGGCGACGAGTAGGAGCATGATGACGGGCGAGCCAGGAAGTCTGAATCGGTATTCCGACCCTCGCCGCGTGCCTGGTTTCTGCGACACCGACACGCAGGACCAGGCGATGCTTCGCGACCTGTTCTGCAACTACTACGCGCGCCTGGTGGACGAACGCGACCACCGGGCCGCGTTCTCCGATCTGTTGCGACAGTTCAACGACGGGCTGCGATTGAGGCGCATGGGTGAGGCGGAGTTCCGCCGGCGCGTCAAGGTGGCGATCACGCCGTGGCAGAAGCGACCGGCTCGAGGCGGCTGCGACTACTGCGGGCGACCGAACGAAGGCGACCAGTGCCAGGGCTGCGGCGCCTGGCGACGAAGGACCAGGTAAAGCGTCAGGGGTGACGATCATGCGACCAGTGACACCAGGATTCCGACAGCCGTGGGAGCCGCCGTTCTACAGCGAGGCGAGCATCGCCCTGTTGCGCCAGGACCGGCGCATCAACCGGCACCCGCACCCAGGCCTCACCGGCAACAAGTACAGCCCGTCGCGCGTCGGCAAGGCGCGCGCTGAGGCTGCGCTCGCGCTCGATGCCGCAGGCAGTCTCCGCCGGCAGCGGTTCGCCCTGTACGACACGGGCACGCCGAGCGGGCGCACGCGCTTCGGGGACATCTGGTACCGCGCCTGGCGGGACGCTGCGTGCTGGCGTGTCCGCGCCGAGGACTCGATGCGTCGCGGACGCGCGCACGACGTCGCGGCCACGAGCGGGCACCGCCTCAAGACCGCCGGCGACAAGATGCGCCTGGCGGACGTCTCGCGGCTTCTGGGGAGCGAGCCCTGGTCGGTGTGGGAGTGGGACCGCATCAGCCTCGGTCACGGCACGGTGGGCGACCGCCTGCTCTCGAGGACGGACCTGTGACGCCGCCGCCGACGACGGCGACACCCGAGCAGCAGGTCGAGGTCGAACTCTCCACCAGGCGCCCGCGCCAGAAGTGCCGTTCGTGCGGCGCCGAGGTGACGTTCTGGCGGACGAAGGCGGGGAAGTGGATGCCGTTCAACGGCGACCCGGTACCCGAGATTCAGGCCGCGCTCTTCGAGGAACCGACGACCGGCTTCTTGCCGGCGAAGGCCAACCACTTCATGACGTGCCCAGACGCCGACCGATGGAGACGACAGTGATGGACCCGACCTACGAATCCGCGCGCATCGAGCGCGACCCGGTCTGGCGCGAGGCCTTCCGGCTTTCGGAGATCAGCAACGACAAGGCGCCGATTGGCTGGAGCCAGTACATTCCCGCCGCGCGCGAGTTGCTTGCCTTCAAGGAAAACGCACAGGCCGACATCGACGCGGTCGCCGGCAAGTTGGTCGTCGCGGACCAGCGCGTGAAGCTGCTCGAGGGCATCATCCGCGAGGCCCGCGCGATGGCGCTCGCCGGCGAGTGGGACGAACCGATGATCGCGAAGGCGCTCGGCGCCGTGTTCGAGTGCGACGAGTGCATGGACACGGGCGTCGTCGGCGGCATGCCGAAGGGCGACGAGAACGACTCGTGCTGCGCCAGGTGCGCGCGCGGCGGCAACCCGTACTTCCGTAAGCTGACGACCATCGTCCACGACGGCAGCGGTGTCGCGGTGACGGTTGACGCGATTGCGTCCTCGCGATTCGAGGCCGAGCGCGACCTCGCCGCCGCACAGGACTACGGCGCCGGCCTGTTCCTCGCGCTTCAGAAAATCGCAGAGTCGCGCCACGGGCAGTCGTGCCCTGAGTGCTGGGCCGTCGAAATCGCACGCGAGGCCATCACCCCCACCCCGCCCGCGCCGGAGGGGACGTAGATGAGCGTAATCGGATGGGCTGTCCTGAACAGCCAAGGCCAGATTGATTCGTACTACGACAGCGCGGACAAGGCGAAGCGTCGTGCTCAGGCGATGGCGCAGTCGGGCGATCTCGTAACGGTCGCCGAAATGCGCGTGCTGACGAAGATTCGCGCACACAGGCCGGAGTGGGTCTACACCGAGTATCTGCCCGTAGAGAAGGAGCCCACCCATGACTAACCCGACGCCCTCGCCCGACGTGGCGGAGTTGGTGGCGCTCGTCCTCAGTGGACGCGTGCGCCATTCCGTGAACGCAGAGTTGACCGCCCCCGCGCCAGGCACCACCGGCCAGTGGAAGGACGACTGGAAGCCTATCGGCTGGTCGGCTGAGACCATCGACACCCTCGCCCGCGCCTACGAGGCGCTGCGGATGGAGCGGGAAGCTGACCAGCGTGCGTTCGCAGAGGCCGTCTCGGTCCTCAGCATGGTCGGCATGGCTGACGGTGGCCCCCTGGTGGCGGCTGTTCAGACGGCTGGCCGACGCTATCAGTCACTGCAAGCCGGCATTCTCGACCGTGACGCGCGGCTATCCGCCGCCGCTGCCCGCGCCGACCAGGCCGAGCGCGACCTCGCCGCCGCACGGGCGGAGGTGGAGCAGGCCGAAGCCGCGCTGGCCGCAGAGCGGGCTGACCGAGACGAGTGGAAGCACGAAGCGTTACGAATGGCGGTCGACGAGACTGCCCGCCGGGCTGCGCTGCACGACGCACGGGCGGATCGCGAATCCGCCATCAAGGAACTGGCCGCAGAGCGGGGGCGGCTCCAAATGGCCGTAGGCATGCTGCACGAGTCGGTCTCATGGCATGAAGCGCAACGCGGCAACGAGCCCGGCGAGAGCACGATGATCGACCAGTGGCGGGCGTTCATCGACGCCGCCCTCGGAGGCCCCGATGCCTAAGATGACCCTGCACCAGGCGATCGCAGCACTCCGTCAGAGCCGCGACCACTGGCAGGCCGCGCATGCCGAGGATGTCTCTATGCTGCAGCGGGAGGTGACGCGGCTGCGTGAGGTCTTGGCCGGAATCGCGGCGCCGCTGCACATCGACGGCGAGCATCACATGGCAGCGGTGCAGCACGCACGACGTGCCCTTGCGGCGCAGGCCGGGGAGGGGAACGCGCAATCCCCGCTGCTGGTGGCGGAATGAACGCGCCCGCGCGTAGTCGCTCGAAGGGAGTGCGGACGCTGACGCCCTGGGGCTCGTGGAACGGGGTGCCGGCCGATGCCCTGCTCCCGTACCCGGTCGCGCAGGACATCAAGGACCGGAGCGTCTTCTGGTACCTCCGCCGTTGCCCGGTGTGTCAGCAGGCCAAGCCGATGCGCTCGTTTCGGCGCTCCTGCTCGAACAACTGCAAGGGTGTCCTCATCGCGATCACCCGCAGCACCGAGCACACGGCTAAGATGCAGGCCGTCGCCCATGCGAATACGTCGAAGCGCGCCGAGCAGCGTGATCTCGATGCGCTGTTCGCCAGGCACCCAGCGGTGGAGCGCGAGGTCATCGTGCAGTGCTACCGCGATGGGCGACGAAGAGGCTACCGTCTCGGGGAGACGCGCGGCATTTGCCGGGAGCGTAGACGATGGGAGAACGGACTTTGACCGACATGCCAAGCAACGCGGCTATCGCGCTCGTACTCGCCGGCGCCGGCACGGCCGCTCTGTTCGTGCTCGACCGATTCTTCGACCACCGACCGGGGCCATCGGTGTACCCGCTGCCGGTGCGCCGCCGGCGGTCGGACACGCCGGCGATCCTCTTCGAACGAGACGCAGACCTGCGGCGCCGCCTCGGGTCTGCCACGTAATGCCGCCTCTCGAGGCGGAGCAGCGCTAGC
>DASXWF010001261.1:0-2696 GCA_036503835.1 Polyangiaceae bacterium
CCCCGCGCGGCTCGTGTTCGACGCCAGGCCGGGCGCCGCCGTGAACGCCACGTTGATCGACATGGGCGGCCGGATGCGCATGATCGTGGCCGAGCTCGACGTCGTGAAGCCCGACGCCCCGATGCCGAAGCTGCCGACCGCTCGGGCCGTTTGGGTCCCGCGCCCGGACTTCAAGCGCGCTGCGGAAGCGTGGATCGAGGCCGGCGGCGCCCATCACGCGGCCTTCTGCCAGGCCGTTACCGCGGAGGAGTGGGAGGATTTCGCCGGGATGGCGGGCCTCGAGCTGATCCGGCTGGGCGCGGGCCTGGACCTTCGCGCGCTGCGCAACGAACTGCGCTGGAACGACGTGGCGTTCAAGCTCGGGCGGTAGCCAGGTGACTTCGCCGTACCGTGAGCTGAAAGAGCGGGCCTGGGTCGCGAACCTCGAGATCCCGAAGCGCGGCCTCGCCATCTATACGTTCGGCAACGTCTCGGCGCTCGACGCGGAGCGCGGTGTCATCGCCATCAAGCCGAGCGGCGTGGGGTACGACACGCTCCGTATCGACGACCTGGTCGTACTCGACCTCTCGGGGCGGATCGTCGAAGGCGTGCTGCGGCCCTCGTCCGACACTTCGACGCACCTCGTCCTTTACAACGCCTGGAAGGGCATCGGCGGCGTCGTCCACACGCACTCCGGCTACGCGACCGGCTGGGCGCAGGCGCGGCTCCCGATCCCCATCTACGGGACGACCCACGCCGATCACCTGGCCGAGGACGTGCCTTGCACCGCCGTGATGTCCGACGCGGCGGTCGAGCGCGACTACGAGGTCGAAACCGGGAAACAGATCCTCGATTGCTTCGAGGACCGTGATCCGCTGCACACGCCGATGGTGCTCGTGGCAGGTCACGGCCCCTTCACCTGGGGCGAAACGCCGGAGAAGGCGGTCTACAACGCCGTCGTTCTGGAGGAGCTCGCGCGCATGGCGTTCGTCACCCGCACGCTCGATCCGGACGCGGCGCGGCTGCCGAAGCGCCTGACGCGCAAACACTTCGAGCGCAAGCACGGAGCGGACGCGTACTACGGACAGGACGAATCGCCGACGTCACCCGACGTGAACGGAACGCAGCGCGCCGGCGGAAAAAATCGCTAGAAGCCTCGCGACTCGCCGCGGGTGCTAGTCCCGTGGGACTCGCTCCCAGCGAACGTGCGGCGAGTCGCGGCGCAGCCAGAACGATCCGCGATGGACATAGTGTTCGGCGACGAACTCGATGATGCCGGGGTGATACCGCGCCCACCGGAGCGCGTCGTAGATCACGTCAGGACGCAGCTTCTCGATCGAGTAGTGGAGGTCGTACTTGTTGTGACCGGGGATCACGGTATGACGAGGGTCCTTGGGCAGCCGGGCGATGACGGGATCCGACTTGCCCAGGACATCGACGCCCCGGAGACCCGAGTAGTAAGGCACGGCGCCGGCGGCCATCACGGCGACCGACGCCCTCGGGTTCGCGTACTCGGAGAGCTCGATGCCGGCGTTCACCAGGCGGTGGTTGAGCCTGGCTTGGAACGACGGTTTGCGCAGCGAGAGCTCGTCGATGTACGGCTCGTTGGCGGCCCAGAGCGCTCCCGCCGAGCAGGCCAGACCGAAGAGCGTGACGAGCGCCGGCCGCTCGGTGCGCGCGAGCTGGCGGAGCAGTCGTGCGCTTCCGTCGACCGCCAGGGCGATCGACACCACGACGCCCGGTACCACCATTCGCCAGTAAGGGCGCCAGGCGTCGCCGCCCACCCAAACCTGACAGACGATCATGGAAACCGCGAAGCAGAAAAGGAGGAGCCGGCGCGCATCACGCGCGAGCAGCACCGAAGCCAGGGCCAGGAGCAGGAGGTAGCGGATCGAGACGAGGAACGGCTCGACGAAGTTCCAGCCATTTTGCAGCCGCGGAGCCAGCGACCAGCCTGCCACCTTGAGGTAGTACGTGTTCGGTAGCGGCGAGCCGTAGTACGTGAGCCGAAAGCCGGTGAGCGCGAGGACGATGCCGGCGAAGACCGCCGCTTCCACGAGCCAGGGCTCGAGCGCGCGGAGCCGTCGATTCCGGACCAGGATCCAGGCCGCGCGAAACGAGAGGATCACGACCGCTGGGACGAGCGCGTCGGGGCGGGTCATGAACATCGACCCCAGCAGAACCCCGAGGAGCGGGCTGCTTCGCGCCCCCCCGCCGAGCCGCAGCGCGAGCGCCAGGGCGGCGACGGCGAGCACCGTGAGCAACCCCGTCTCCATCCCCATCAGGGACCAATAGGACAACGGATAGTACGCGAGCACCGCCAGGGCCGTGACGAGCCCGAGCGGTCTCGTCGTACCGAGCGAGAGGACGAGCCGGCGGGCGAGGAGCGCCGCGCCCAACACCAGCGCGACGCCCGTGAGCTGCACGAACAGCGCGGCTGCCGACTTGCCGAGCACCGACGCTCCGAGCGTCATGTACAGGGTGAACAGGAACGAGGTGCTTCCCTCGACGCGTTCTCCCGGGTTCCAGACGAGACCGTCACCGTGGGCGAAGTTCCACGCGTAGCGCAGGGACACCATCGCGTCGTCGAACAGACAGAAGTAGCGCCCCCCGGCGATTTCGACGGAGCTCCGGCCGATGAAGTGCGCCGCCCATGCGGCGTAGCTCAGCGAAAGCACGCCGAGCAGCACGCCGTGAACCCTTGACAGGCGCATATG
>DASXWF010001262.1:0-6646 GCA_036503835.1 Polyangiaceae bacterium
GACCGTCGAGCAGACCTTCGTGCATCACTGGTTCTTGTGGCAAGACGATGACGTGGTCGAGCTCGACCAGCTGCTTCGCAACCTCGACGTCGATCCGAGCCTGTACGACGAGTGGGAAATCACCGACATTTCGCGCGACGGCACCGCGATCATCGGCAACACCAGGAAACAGGGCGTCGGCATGGGCTGGCGCGCGTACATCGACGGCCTCGAGCGCTGAACGCGACGAGCCGCCGGCGCCCGTGTTCACGACGCATGCTCGGCGCCGATCCGCGCTCGGTCAGGCGTACTCGACCACCGTGCGGATCGATTCGCCCGAGTGCATCAGATCGAAGCTCTCGTTGATGCGGGAGAGCGGCAGCTTGTGGGTGATCAGGCTGTCGATGTCGATCTTCTTCTCCATGTACCAGTCGACGATCTTGGGCACGTCGGTGCGCCCGCGCGCGCCGCCGAACGCCGTGCCCTTCCAGACCCGGCCGGTGACGAGCTGGAACGGGCGCGTCGCGATCTCCTGCCCGGCGCCCGCGACCCCGATGATCACGCTCACTCCCCAGCCGCGGTGGCAGCACTCGAGCGCCTGGCGCATCAGCTGCACGTTGCCGACGCACTCGAAGCTGTAGTCGGCGCCGCCCTGCGTGAGCTCGACGAGGTGCGGGACGAGATCGCCGCCCACCTCCTTTGGATTCACGAAATGCGTCATGCCGAATTTCTTGCCGAGCTCGGCGCGCCGCGGGTTCACGTCGACGCCGATGATCTGGTTCGCTCCTGCGAGCCGCGCGCCCTGCACCACGTTCAGCCCGATGCCGCCGAGCCCGAACACGACCACGTTCGCGCCCGGCTCGACCTGCGCGGTGTAGATCACGGCGCCGATCCCGGTCGTCACCCCGCAGCCGATGTAACAGATCTTGTCGAAGGGCGCGTCCTTCCGCACCTTCGCGAGGGCGATCTCGGGCAAGACGGTGAACTGCGAGAACGTCGAGCACCCCATGTAGTGGTGGATCTTCGTCTTGCCGATCGAGAAGCGGCTCGAGCCGTCCGGCATCAAGCCTTTGCCCTGCGTCGCGCGGATGGCGGTGCACAGGTTCGTCTTGCGGCTCAGGCACGATTTACAGCCGCGGCACTCCGGCGTGTAGAGCGGAATCACGTGGTCGCCGCGCGCGACGCTCGTGACGCCGGGCCCGACGTCGACGACCACTCCGGCGCCCTCGTGCCCGAAGATCACCGGAAAGAGCCCCTCCGGATCGGAACCGCTGCGCGTGAACTCGTCGGTGTGACAGACCCCGGTGGCTTTCAGCTCCACGAGCACCTCTCCCGCCTTCGGTCCCTCGAGCTCGACCTCCTCGACGACCAACTCTTTGCCCGGTGCGTACGCGACGGCTGCCCTGGTTTTCATGGGCGAATTTTTAGCACGCTTCTTCGACTCCCCGGTGCCCGAGCGGCACGCCGACCCTCGTGTTCCGGCGCCCTTTCGTGCGAGTATGCTCGGACGTCGCGAAGGCACGCGCCGAACGGGCGCGGAAGGGGCTCACCATGCATCGACTCGTCGTTGTCTCACTCCTCCTCGCAGCCTGCAGCTCCGATCCGGAGGGCGACGACGCCGCGCAGGCCGGGTCGGGCGGAACGTCGGCGGGCCGCGGCGGCAGCACCGCGAACGGCGGAAGAGGTGGAACCGGCAGCACCACCGGCGGCAAGAGCTCCGGCGGAAACGGGAACGCGGGCCGCGGCGGTTCCTCCTCCGGCGGCGGGAGTTACCTCGACGACGAACACACCGGAAACTTCTGGCTCGGCCCCGTCGACTACGAGGAAACGGAGTGGCACAACGCGTGCGCGCCGACCACGAAGTATCCGCCGGGCATTCGCGACCTCTACGGCGACTACATCATGGGCCTCGCGAACGAGGTGGTCCTCGAGGGCCTGTCCGCGAGCGCCGGGGAGCTCTGCGACACGTGCGTGGAGCTCACCGCGAACGGTGAAACCTTGGTTGCGCACGTCGTCACCTACGGCCAGGAGACGGGCCCGGACGACATCGACGTGAGCCCCGAGGCCGACGCGGCGCTCGACGGCGACGCGGGCCGCGACGTCACGTGGCGCTTCGTGAGCTGCCCCACGAACGACCCCGTCCAGTACACGTTCGACGGGCGGCAGTGGGAAAATACCTGGTTTTTCCGGCTTTGGGTGCGCAACGCCCGCTTGCCCGTGACCGACGTGGAATACAGCGTGGGGTCGGGCGGATGGGCGCGCGCGGAGCGCCAGTCCGACGGCGCGTGGCAGGCCTCGGGCGTGGATTTCGGCGGCGGTTTTTCGGTGCGAGTGACGGCGCTGGACGGGCAGACACTCGAGGACGAGCTGCCGGGCCTGAACACCTTCGATCCGGACGAAGGGGTCAGCTCGCAGGGGAATTTTCAGTGAGCTTGGCCTCGAGCTCGGCCCAGCGCGCGTAGAGCCGATCGATCTCCGCCCGCAGCGTCGCCATCTCGCGATCGAGCTCCATGAGGCGCGTGGCGTTCGAGACCACGTCCGGCTGGGAACATTCCGCCGTCAGCGCGGCGAGCCGCTCCTCCGCCGCGAGGATGCGGGACTCGATGCCGTCGTAGTCCTTCTGATCGGCGTAGCTGAGCTTCTTCTTTTTTTTGGAGGGAGCTTCGGAGGCGGCGCGAACCGTGTTCTTCGGCGTCGCATCGGGGGCCGTTTGCGTCGCGTGCCAGGTCTCCCACTGCTCGATGCCGGCGAGCGCCGTGATGCGGCCCTCTTCGCCCGGTCGCGTGTGAAACGCGAACAGCTCGTTCGTCACCTGATCGAGGAAGTAGCGGTCGTGGCTGACGAGCAGCACGGCGCCGTCGAAGTCCCGCAGGGCCTCTTCGAGCACAGCGAGCGTCGGCAGATCGAGATCGTTGGTCGGCTCGTCCAGGACGAGCACGTTCGCGGGCTCGAGCATCAGGCGCGCGACGAGCAGCCGGCTCTGCTCGCCGCCGGACAGGCTCGCGACCGGCTGATTCATCTGCTCCGCGCGGAACAGGAAGCGCTCGAGGTAGCCGTTCCGGTGCAGCGGCGCGCCGCGTACGTACACGTAGTCGCCTTCGGGGCAGACCGTCTCGGCCAAGGTCTTCGCGGGATCGAGCGAGGCACGGTTCTGCTCGAAGTGCGCGATCTGCAGCTGATCGGCGCGGAGGACCTCGCCGGTGCTCGGCGGCTCCTCCCCGAGCAGCACGCGCAGGAGCGTCGATTTCCCGCAGCCGTTCGGGCCGATCAGGCCGAGGCGCGTGCGCGGCGTCACGAGCAGATCGAGCCCCTCGAACACGCGCTTGTCGCCGTAGCGCTTGCCGAGAGCGCGCGCTTCGATCAGCCGCTTCGGGCGCACCTCGGCCGCGTCGCGCGCCTGGAAGTCGAGCTCGATGCTGCCCTTCCGGTTGCGGACGCCGAGCTCCGCGACCTCCGTCGCGAGCGTGCCGGCGCGTTCGATGCGCGCGCGCTGTTTGGTCGTGCGCGCCGCTGCCCCGCGTCGCAGCCACTCGGTCTCCCGCCGCAGCGTATTCGCGAGCTTCTCCTCGCGGCGCTCCTGCGCCGCCATCGCCTCCGCCTTCTGCTCCACGTACGTCGCATAGTCGCCCGCCACGTCGAAGAGCCCGCCGGCGTTGCGCCGGTCGAGCTCCAGGACGCGATTGGCGACCCGCTGCAAAAACAGCCGATCGTGCGTCACGGTCAGCGTCGCGAAGCTCGCCCCGGCGAGCAGCTTCTCGAGCCACAGGATGCTCTCGAGATCGAGGTGGTTCGTCGGCTCGTCGAGCAGCAAGAGCTCCGGCTGGCTCACGAGCGCCTGCGCCAGCGCGACGCGCTTCTGCCAGCCGCCCGAGAGCACGGCGATGGCGGCGTTCGGCTCGAGCTCGAGGCGGCTCAGCCACTCGTCGACGCGCGCCTCGTCCTCCCACTCGGCGTGCGTGCTCCGCGGAATCCCCGCGCGCACCGCCGCGCGGACGGTCTCGAACGGCAGCTCCGGCGTCTGCGCCAGGTACGCCACCCGCAGCCCGCCGCGCCGTTCGACCACGCCGCGGTCCGGCGCGATCGCCCCGCCCAAGATCTTGAGCAAGGTGGACTTCCCGGCGCCGTTCGGACCGATCAGGCCGACCCGATCGCCTTCGCGCAACGTGAACCCCACGCCTTCGAAGAGCGGACGAGCGCCGAAGGCGTGGGAGAGCTCACGAGCTGCGATCAGGACCGACACTGCGCGAGCTTAGTACTAGAACCCCGAGCAAGTTCCGGGGTTTTTGCTCGCGAGCGGCTCAGTCCTTCGCTTTGTCGGTCTGTTCCTCGATCTTGTCGCCGGCGTCTTCGGCGGCGTCCTTGGTGTCCTCGGCCGCTTCGTTCGCGCCTTCCTTGGTGTCCTCGGCCGCTTCGTCGACCTTCTCTCCCGCGCGTTCGGCGGGACCGTCCGGCTCCTTTTGGTTCGAGGCGCAGGCCGCGAAGAAGAGCGCCGCGGGGAGGATCGACCAGGCAATTCGGTGATTCATGCGATGTTTTCTCCTGTAAAAAGCCAAACTATCGACTGCTAACGACCATGCTCGCGGAGCGCGACGATGTATTCGACGACGGCGTCGGCGTCGCTGTCCGGAATCTCGCGATCCGAGAACGAGGGCATCGCCCCCGCTCCGGCTCGAATTTGCGTGCGCATCGCGAAGGCGGGCAGCGGCTTGTCATTGAGCGCCGGGCCGAGCCCGGCGGAGCCGCCGGGGTGGCACTGGTGACAGAAGGTGAAGAACACACGCTCGCCGCGCGCCTCGACGGGGTTTCGCGGGAGGAACGGACCGACCACCGGCGCGCTGCGGTGCTCGGCGGCGCAGGCGCTGCCGAGCGCGGCGAACACGACCAGCCAGGCCTTCATGGGCCTGCTCCCCGCGGCCGGATGCGCCAGACCACTCCCGTTTGCTGCACCGGCACGGGCCCCTTGTCGCCCGCAGCCATCACGCCGAAATCCACGACATACAGCGCCGAGCCGAACGGATCGAAGCGAGCGCTCACGGGACGCTCGAGCCCGCCGCTCCGGAGCAGCGACGCCGGCCCGCTCTCGTCGCCGCGATTGACGGCGAAATCGTAGCTCACCCCCGTCTGCACGTTCACGCGGATGACCTTGAAGCCCACGGGCGCCATGACCTTCCCGACCTGGGGCGCCTGATCGCCGAACACGCCGACGAACGCCTCGCCCACGTAGCCGAAGCCGGCGTTCTTCGAAAAGTCGAAGCCGTTCGCCGACGCGTGCACCGGGAAGTACGCGACCGGCTGCGGAGGCGTCGTAGGATGGTGCTGGAGCAGGCGCTCGAGCTTCGGGCCGCCCGGAGGCTCGTAGCGATCGTGGTCGAGCCGCCTGCCTTCCGAGTGATCGGGCCAGCCGTACCAGGCGCCGGGCTCGATCAGAAACAGCGAGTCGGCGGCGCCGAACACCGGGCGGCTGCCGCGGTCGTCCGCTCCGTTGTCGGTGGCATACAGCCGCCCCTGTGCATCGAAGGCGAGACCGAAGGGATTGCGCAGTCCCCACGCGACGAGCTCCAGCGGGCCGCCCTCGGGACGCACGCGCAGGATCGCGCCCGTGCACGGAAGCCGACCCTTGATCACCTGTCCCGCGTTCGTCCGAGTCCCGTACGGGACATAGGCGCCGGTCTTCACGCGCCGGTGCTCCGAGTCGAAGGGATTCTTGGTTTCGAAGTTCTTGCCGGTGAGCGTGACGTCGCGGCAGGGCACGTCGTGCACCTCCGGATGACGCCTGAGCCAGCCGAAATCCGCGTTGTCCGTGCCGACCACGCCGGAGTTCGTGGCCGTGCCCTGCCCGAAGTAGAGCCAGCCGTCGGGACCGACCACGGGGCCGTTCGTGTGGTGATCGCCGAGGCCGGGCAGGCCCTCGGCCACCACCTCGATCTGCCGTTGCGGAGTGACGCGAAGGATGCGGCCGCCGTAACGCTGGCCGCCCTCGCTCACGTAGAAGTTACCCTTGTGGAACGCCACGCCCGTCCAGGGTCCGTTCGTTCCGCTGGCCAGGAGCTCGTATCCCTGACCAGGATGCAGGCGCAAGAGGCGCGGCGTCGTCCAGACCTCCCCGTACGCGTAGCCCGCTTCGAGCACGCAGAGCCGGTTCTGTTCGTCGAACGTCACCGCCGTGGGGAACGTGAGCCCCTGCATCACGGGCTCGATGACGTACCCGTCGGGGACCGCGATGTCCGCCTGCCGCAGCGGACGCGCCCCGCTCGGTTCGACCTCGCCGCCGCCGCTCGACGAGTACGTGGCATAGCAGCCCGTCGTCAGCGCGAGCAAGAGGCCGCAGAGTCGCTGCATGAGCCCGGGCGTTCTGCAAGTTGCGATCCCGCGGGACGATCCCCAGAAATTGCCCGGCGGATGCAGCGGTGACCTTCGCGCCGCGACGCAAGGCGCCACAGTTGTCGCTTAGTATCCCGGCGAGCGCCGGCTGCGGCGAGCGCGACCGGTACGCCGCTTGCAGCGCTCCCCGGCATGACGTTGCTCCATCACCCCGAAGACTCGGCGCGCGACGCGGTCGAACACGTCCTCGAGCTGCTTCGCGACTTCGACACCGCGACGCTCGTCACGCACACACCCGGGAGCCGCCTTCACGGGCGCCCGATGGCCATCGCATCGGTCGAAAACG